>JADJAA010000005.1 GCA_016704485.1 Flavobacteriales bacterium
TCCAACGCATTGAGCGTAGGAATATCAAGATCATTCGTAGGTTCGTCCAGGATCAGAACGTTCGGGTTCTTCATAAGCACTGTACACAGATACAGTCGGCGCTTCTCGCCACCGCTCAGCGTGCTTACGTATTGGAATTGTTTGTCCTTATCGAACAGGAAGCGTTCCAACAAACCACTTGCGGTCAGTGTTTTGCCTTTGTTCAACGGAATAAGTTCGGCGATCTCGCGCACCACTTCAATGATGCGTTTGTCCTCCGTAAGTTTTAATCCCTGCTGGCCGAATGTGCCCAGAACCACCGTGTCGCCGATGGTCACTTTACCCATGTCGGGTTCCTGTTGTTTCGTGAGCAGGTCGATGAACGTACTCTTACCAATGCCATTAGGTCCAACAATACCAATGCGGTCACCGCGCTTCAAGGAATAGTTGAAGTGCTCCACGATCGGTTTGTAGGTCTCAGGATCATTGCGATCCCCGAATCCCATGGTGAGGTTACGTGCTTCGATGACCTTGCCGCCCAATCGCTCTGTTTTCACATCGATCTTCACTTGTTCGCGATCGAATTTTTGGTGGCATCCGCTTTGATCTTATCGAATGCATCCAAGCGGCTCTTGCTTTCGTGCCACGTGCTCTAGGCATTTTGCGGACCCATTCCAGCTCGTCTCTTCATGAGGCCGCGCAAATGGTGCTGAGTGGCATCCCGCATCATCCAGCAGCGCTTTCTTCTCCACGTAGTAACTGTAGTTGCCTTTGAAGCGTGTGAAATCACCGAACTCCATTTCAACGATCTCGTCGCACACGTTGTCCAGAAAATAGCGATCGTGCGTCACCAACAATACGGTCATGTTGGGTGCATTCAGTTCATCCTCCAATTGCTCGATCATATCCACATCTAGGTGGTTGGTCGGCTCGTCGAGATCAAGACATCCGGGGCATGGATCAAGACCTTTGCCATGGCAAGGCGCTTCTGCTGGCCACCACTTAATGTATTGACAGGTTGCTCCATATCACGCAGTCCGAAGCGGTGCAGCAGGACATTTACACGGGCTTCATGATCCCATGCTTTATTCTCTCTCCATGAGCTCAATGGCCTCTTGCATCGTATCTGCATCAGCACCCTTGGCTACAGCGTGTTCATAGGCTCTCACGGCGTTGGTCACAGGGTCGTTCTGGTCCAACATTTCATCCAACAAGGAATGGGTGGAATTCATCTCCACGCTCTGGTCCAAATAACCGGTGGTCAGGCCCTTGTTGAAGGTAATGATGCCACTATCCGGCTTTTCCAGTCCGGCAATGCATTTAAGCAGGGTGCTTTTCCGGTACCATTCCGAGCAACGATCGCGGTTTTCTGACCACGCTCCAGACCGAAGGAAATATTCTCGAATAATTGGCGTGGCCTGTACCGTTTGGCAAGGCGTTCTACAGAAAGCACGTTCATGGGGCGCGAAGGTCGGTATTGGTTCGGTGCCACGACCCATTTGGACCAATATCCTTACAACCGAGCCAAACTATCCATCAGCTCCTGCTTCTTCCTTCGGCTTACAGCCACGTTCGTACCATCGCTCACATCACTTCGCCACCTTCTCCGCGAATGTATTTGGTGATGTGTTTTACGTTGATCAAGTATGAATGGTGTACGCGAATAAAACGCTCAGGGTCCAAGATGTCCTCGAACTCCTTCAGCGTTTGGTCGATCACCAAGCGTTTTTTATCTGTTTGATGGACCACAGTGTAATTGCTATCACTTTCGCAGTAGGTAATGTTGTCCACATCCACCATTTCCAAACCCTCCGCGACCGGCAATGCAATTCGTCTTTCCGCGCTCTTGGGTTGCGTTAAGTTCTTCATTAACGCCATGAATTGATCAGGCGTCTGTGGTGTGCGTTCTGCTTGAAGCACTTTTGCGATAGCACTCTCCAGCTCGTCCGGATCTACAGGTTTCAGAAGATAGTCCAAGGCGCTGAAGCGAATGGCCTTAACCGCAAAGCCCTCATGAGCAGTCGTAAAGATCACATGTGGCCTGTCAGGACCTATCGTTTGGAGCAGATCGAACCCGGTCTGATTGCCCATTTCAATATCCAGGAATAGGATCTTGGGTTTAACCTTGCCGAGTAAGGCAACACCATCCGGCACATTGGTGGCCATACCCAATAACTTGATGTTCTTATGCTTCCGTTCGAGGATACCGCTAAGGGCATCTCTACAGTGTTGTTCGTCGTCCACGATCACGGCGGAGAGTTCGGTCATTCTTGGTTCGCTTTTGTTGCGAGGCGAAAAGATAGCACTCTAGGACCGAACGAGTATATAAAAACGGAGAAGGGCCGCATCTAGCGGCCTCATTTCCGAGATGCAAAAGGCTTACAACTTTGCGGCAATGGCATTGCTAGCCAGCATGTTCTTGGCCTGTGGTGTAGGCACGAGCAAGGTGCGAACACCCTCTCCAAGTAGGGTGAAGTAGATCTTGCCGGCCAAGCCATCATATTCCATTGGGTAGTTCTTGTCCTTGGCGCTCTAGTTGCACGTAGAATTCTACGTTTTCTGGGCGTGCGAATGGGCCTTTTGCTACTGGTGCATTGTGGGTATCGAGTAAGGGATCTCTTTGGTGATGTGTTCTTCGCTGGTAAGGATCACGCTAACGGTCTCGTTGGTAGGCACTGCGAAATTGTACTGGCCATGGCAGCCGATCATTACATCCATGGTATCCACGCCATCGGTAACGATCATGGAAACTTCAGCATTGGTGGATTGGGCCATTAATATGCTGCCTTTAAAGACCACGTGGCCTTGTGCATTGGCGAAGAGTGAGCATGTTACAGCGATGATGAAGAGAGCTGTGTGGAGAAGCGTGCGTTTGTGAAGTGGTTGGAAGTTCATTTGAGTTGGTTTTGTTAGGGGTGTGTGTTGTTGTTCGACAGTGCAAATCTGCGGCTGCCTTAACCCTGGCGAAGCAGGAATGAGCAAGTGGCGGGTGGGAGAGAGCAAGTGGCGGAAATAGGTTGAAGGCCATGATGAACATGCATTTCGGAATACAGACTTTAAACCCCGGAAACGGAAAAAGGCCGCTCTGAGGCGGCCCATTTTCCGAAGAAGGGATTTACTTACAACGCTGCGGTAAAGGTGTTGGAAACCAGCATGTTCTTTGGTTGTGGCGTAGGAACGATCATCGTCCGAACACCTTCGCCTTGTGGTGCGAAATAGATGCTTCCTGCGAGACCGCTGTACATCATGGGCTGCGTCAGTTGATTGAGGCTCAGCTCCACATAGAACTCTACCTGCGCCGTGCGAGCAAATGGACCCTTAGCTTCAGGAGCGTTGTGGGTATCAAGCTTGATCTCTTTGGTGATGTAGTTCTCGCTGGTCAGTATCACGCTAACGATCTCGTTGGTTGGGATAGCGAAGTTGTATTTGCCATGGCGGCCGATCATCACGTCCATGGTGTCGACACCATCAGTAACGATCATGGAAACGGCTGGGCTGGTGATATCGGTACGGAGCACACGGCCTTTGAAGATAACATGGCCTTGGGCGTTGGCCATTACGGAGAATCCGATAGCTATCACGAAGAGGATGGTGTGGAGTAAAGTGCGCTTGTGGAGAGGTTGGAAGTTCATTTGAGTTGGTTTTGTTAGGGGTGCGTGTGTTGTTGTTTGACAGTGCAAATCTGCAGCTGTCATCACCCCTGGCGAAGCGGGAACGAGCAAGTGGCGGGTGGGATAGAGTAAGTGGCGCAAACGCCATGGCCCCCAATGGATATGCTAAGCAGAAATCTTTCTGAACACCATGGAAATGGAACAGGGCCGCCTCTTTCGAGACAGCCCTGTTACTGCTTTATTTGGTCCATTTCGTTGCCCGAATCGGATGGATCCGCACGAAAAATTTACCACCTTTCGAATGATCCGGGTCGCAGATCAACTAAGGACAGAACTTGACCAAAGAACTTTTTTCACCAAATACATGACCGATCTATTGCTTTACAAAGCGTGCATGCATTTCATAGGTGCCATTCGCGTTGGTCAACGTAAGGAAGTATGCACCAGCGTCAAATCCAGCCAAGGAAAAGTCGAATCGTCCAGAACCATTTACCGGTCCCATGGGAACGCTCCAAACAATCCTCCCACCGGCATCCATTATACGCAATATCATGCCATCTTCCGGTAGTTCGTCAAAGTAGACGGTTGCATTGTCCAACATGGGATTCGGAACCACTATTGGGGCACCGGACTTGAACAGCACATGCACAACATTTGATGGTTTTTCAGTTCCGTCAAGATCGACCTGGATCAATCGGTAATAGTTACTGCCAGCGTATGGGAAATCATCCACGAAAGTGTAATCGATCAAAGAGACGGACGTTCCAGCGGAAGGCAGGCTGCCAAAACGGTCGAATGAGATCGCATCCATTGATCGCTCCACTATGAAATGGGAGGTATTCGTCTCAGAAACCGTAGCCCAATTCAATTCTACGGATCCTTTTATTGGTCTAGCGTGCAGATCAAGGAGGTCCACAGGGAGCACGGTACAGTCCAATGAAGCTCCATTGGTCAAGTTCCAGCCAAGATCGAAAGCTTGACCATTTGAGCTGAAATTATCGATATACAAGATGTAGATCTCACCTGCAAGAACATTGATGGTGCTCACGAACCGATCCCCACTAGCACTTTCTGTAGCGTCAACGGCTCCATTTCCAAGTCCGGTAGGTCCATATGGTGCGGCATACGAACAACGCAAGGGGGCACCTGTAGGAGGACATGCAATAGTGTTCATCGGTCCCCAAAGTGCAAAGTCGTAATCCGTAGGTACAGTTGGTGTGATCGTAAACCCGATCGTGCCTGAGGCACTTGGCGAGAAATAATACCAGGTTCCTTGGCGTTCGCCGCTAAGGAGACACCCTTGGTTGGCAGTATTCAGATCATTGACATTACCCGTGTTCGAACTGTTGTTATTGAATGCTTGTCCATTACAGATCGTAACGCCTCCAGCGCAATCCTGCGGCGCGGCCGGTGGAGTTACGCAATCCACAGACTGTGCAAAAGAAACACCAGCAATAGGTGAAGATCCGGAGTTGAAGAAGACGCCACCATTCAACATACCGAGTGAAAAACTGTTCTCACACTGGAACGGGCCTGATGCATCGTAGGTAAGTACAATAACATCATTAATGTTCATGCCCAACAGCACCTGTGTATTTGCTCCTGTTACCGTGTACCACGTATTCGCACCTCCGTTAATGCTAACACCAACTTGCGATGTACCCCAACCATCGCCCCAGCTATCGTACAAATTGAGGATATAGACACAATCACCGGTCGGAGGTGGTGGTGGCGTATGCACACAGATGGAGAAAGAACCATTATTGTCTCCACCATACTCCCAGAAACGGATGTAAACAGTAGTTCCAGGAGCAAGACCGGTCAGGTTCAACGCGGGCATTAATCCCACACCACCATCATCATCACAAGCGATCTGCGTGAAAGGTCCTGCGCACGATGCAGCCGTATATACAGCCATCCCACCATCGGTAATAACTCCGGGGTTGGTTTCAATGATCAACGATCCGTTCGCAGGTACAACTGCCCTGAACCAAACGTCACTGGTAACATAGTTGGAGCAGGTCGGTGGGGGTGGTCCTGTTGTCCCGGTAGAACTGGATGTAGTGCTCGACGAAGAAATACAACTTGTGTTTACAGTTAAACTAGTTGCACCGCACGGGTTGTCATTCCCCAATGGTGGTGGTGGTGGTCCACAGATGATATTCGCTGTCCAGCCCGCTCTAACAACTGATCCATCGGACGTAAACCTCACGGTAAGGCAACCGCCAACGGCGGTGGACGTAATAGCCCCTGGGTTTGCAGTACCACTGTACGAACCAAGCACAGGTGAGGCCGTTGTCGGTCCATTGTAGATAGTAATTATATCCAACCCTGCTTCGGTATTGAACGCCGTGAAATTCATGGTCACTACTTGCCCTGCTACTGTAGGACAATAGGTTGCCGTAAAATTGGCATTGTTGGCATAGTTACCAGTACCCCCTGGATCATAGACCGTCGTTCCACATGCGGGTGGTGGCGGTACTGGAGGTCCACACGTTACATTGCCATACCAACCGGCGGCAACACCGGAACCGTCTGAAGTGAAGTTCAATGTAAGGCATCCGCCTACAGCAGAGGAAGTAAAAGGTCCTGGGATCGTTGCGCCACTGAATGTGCCAAGAACTGGTGATGCTGTAGAAGGTCCGTTATAGATGGTAACAAAATCCCAATTCGCTTCAGTAGCGAATTGGGTGAACGTCAACGTAACCATATCACCGGCCACTGAAGGGCAATAGGTGCGTGTAAAGTTGGTATTGTTCGTATAGTTCGCGCCTGGTCCTGCGGGGTCGGAGAACGTAGTACCACATGCGGGAGGAGGGGGAGGAGGTAAATTGAGACCGAAAAGACCAGGACATGGGCTATTCGGTGCGGGCCACGTATCGAACCAAATGAAATAGTTCGTACCTGCAACAAGAGGGACGTTAATGGAGGTGTAAGTGCCGGTATTTCCGTCGCCATAAACACAGGTGCCCCCAGCAGTTGGGCAACCCGCCCAAATTTGGATCGAACTATAGGCTTGTCCGTTGACCCATGCATTATAGGTTCCAGAGGTAGTTGGTGTGAATGTGTAAAGCGCCTCAATTCCGTTCTTGTAAACGGCTAGATCTCCAGTTCCACAGAGTGTTCCAGGGACGTTCGTGGCGTTAAGGTCATCTGCACCGCCACAGACAAGCGATTGGTTCACGATCGGGAGTGTGGCCGGGTTTATTACCGTTGCCCCGGGACATGTGGTCGCAAATGAATTCGCATTCATTGCAAGTGCAACACTTACCAAGAACAATGCACGGAGCCATGAATTCCAGGAATTTGTCCTGGTACTATTCGATGTTCGAAATGAACCGGATACGAAGGAGAATAAAGCTTTACTCATTCTGCACTGTTTTGTTGGTTCATAGCCTTGTATTCCTCCGGGTTGGCCAGGATCCACGCACGTTTCTCAGCGGTATACACGGCTTCATCATGAATTGGATCACCTGTATTCTGCTGAACAGGGAAGTTCTTCGCGGATATGTTTTCCGTAGCAGCTTGGTCGATCGAATAATTGCCTGCAGAATTCGCTCGGAGTTCCGATAGCAGTTCGGAAACGTCTATGGCTGCGTTCAAGCGCACTTTTACGTGCTGTCCGGAGATCGAAATAATGGAGGAAGGATCAAGTGAACGGATCACTTCGTAGAACATTTTCTCTTGAACTTCACCATCTGAGACCCGCAACACGTAGTTGTTCGAAACCTGCGAGAACAACGGCAACCCCATTACGAAAAGCAATGAGGTCAACAGGAATTGGTAGGAAATTCGTTTGTACAATGTATTCATCCAAGGGTCAGTTTGTTCGTCGAATGGTTCTGCAAGTTAGACAATGATCCGATCAGCGCCTAATACATTCTATAATACGACGAACAATTTACCAATTGGTTGCCTCATGGACCATTGTGCCAAAGCACAAGTTTCCGGTGGAAGGCATTTCCTGAATAGTGAACGCCCCTTTCCGCGAAGAGACGTCCGTTGAAGAGCGATGTGATGCACCGCCTCCTAAGTTGTTGTAAAAGATTCTATTCCTTCATAAATCGACCAGAACCGATGTGGTTCTCTTGCCGATCGAATAAATGGATCGAGTAGATCCCGGCATCAAGATCTCCCACAGGAATATTCACGAATGATGGTCCAATACCAACAAGGATACTCACTGTCTTTACCATCCGCCCGCTTCCATCGAAGAGGTTCAGGGACACTTGTTCCGTAAAGCCAAGAGGTAGGTCTATCTGGATCGTTGAATTGGCAGGGTTAGGACGAGGAAGAAGTATGTTCTCATCGCGCTTGAATACCGCCGGTGATACGTTCGAATAGGTAAATGATCCATCCAGTTCAAGCAGTTTCAATCGGTAGTAATTGATACCTGTCCGAGGGTTATTATGGACATATTCATAATTCAGCGTTCCGAACGATGTGCCCGCTGCAATTACGTTGCCAATGGGCACGAAATCAGTATTATCCATAGAATGTTCAACAACATACTGATCGAAATTTGATTCGGTCTGGGTCCTCCAGTTCAGTAGAACGCGGTCCTTCAGAGCCGCTGCTTTGAAATCGACCAATTCAACAGGTAGGACAGTGCAATCCAGCATGGTAGGCGTGCTCAGGTTCCAGTTTAGGCTGAATGATTGTCCCGTGATATCGAAATTGTCCACGTACATGACATAGATCTTCCCGACTTGACCGGCACCAACGACGATAGGCGCGACGAGTCCATTCACCCCCGAACCGTTATCCGCTTCAGATACGTCCGTGTTCCCCGCGACCAGTCCGTTCCTGTATGCGACGTTGCCTGGGTATCCCGGAACGGCTGGTGGATAGGCCCATGAACAACGCAATGGCGTGCCTGTGGGTGGACAGGTCAGTGTATTCATTGGGCCCCAAATAGCGAAGTCATAATCCACGTTCACGGGATTACCCATGGCATCTGTGGGTATCATCAAGAAACCCATGGTTCCTGCGCTTTGTGGCGAAAAATAGTACCATGTGCCTTGGCGTTCGTTGCCCAAGAGGCATCCTCTGTTCGACGCAGTGAGATCTACGCTACATCCCGTATAATCTGCGGAATTATTTATCGCTTGACTACTGCAAACGGTGATCCCACCTGCGCAATCCTCGGTAGGAGTTGGAAAGTTATCCGGGCCTCGTACGCATAGGCTGAATACCCCTGAGGTATTACTGCGTCCCCAATAGCGTATGAAATAGGTGGCTCCCGGTGTAAGTGCTTTGCATCGTCGGTCGATGTCCGGCATCAGACCCGGACCACTATCATCATCACAACCGGTGGCGACCAGCGTTAAGCTTCCGCACGTGCCGGAGTACAATTGCATCACCCCGTCATTCAATGTAACCGCATTGGAGTTGATCCTTACCACACCACTTGCAGGTGCAACGAAGCGGAACCAAACATCGGTATTAGGTGCTCCGCCACACGTTGGTGCAGGTAAATTGCCGGAAGCTGTTGCACCAGAGTTGGTGAAATTCTGTACGAAACAGTTCTCAATGACCGGTAGGACAATAGCACCCGCGCAATTATCATTGGTCATGGGTACCGGAGGCGGCGAGCATGATATTGACAATGGAGAGCATACGCCTGAGTGCGCGCAGGGGTCATACCAAAGGTACTCATCAACCAAAACACGGAGCAGACCTGTGTAGCTGGCTATCCATGAAACCTGCGATTGCAAACCGCAGAAGTCATCATTGAACCCGATGGCAGCACCGCCCGCATTGTTAAATAGAGTTATCCGCGTATCATAGGTCGCACCGCATGTACTGAAAGCGTAAATATTTCCAGCAACTACGTTTACTCATAGCGTGATCGCCCGGGATTAACGCATGTCACGTTAATAGTTCCTGGACAAGGTAGGTGTTATATTCCCACCTGCAAGCAATATGTTATTATTCCCACACTGGGAAAATGCATTGAATGGAGCACAGAACAGCATCAGTGCGCCTGCGGTCAAGATGCTATGGAGAGAGCTAACGCGTATCATGATCTTATTTATCACTGTCTTTAGTAACTGGATGTTCACCCTTGACCAGCGCGTCATATTCCAGCGGATGTGCAAGGATCCATTGGGCTTTAGCTGTTTCATAGCGTGTATTATCCTCGATCTCATTCCCTGTATCGTATTTGGATGGAAAGAGTTCGTACATCGGATCCAGACTCTTCACATCGCTCTCACTTTGCCTTCCGTCACTGACACGAATTGCAAAAAAACCATGTGGTCCGATCAGAGAACGGAGTTGTTGTAAGGAGACCGCAGTTGGTGATGTGAATTGTAAGGAACGTGTTCCATGATCATGCGACACGTCGATCACCCCGATGGTGCGCACCAATTCCGACATCATCGGCTTTGGTGATCGCATCGGAGTTAATGGAATTACCTCTGCTTGATATGAATATTGAGCAGTGGATTCGTTAACGTGGCATAGCGCGATAATAAGCGCGACGACGGTGAGAAGACGAGTGAATGGTCTCATAGCAGTTCGATCAGTTTTCAATGATCAATGGCGATACGTGATGTTCCATCGTCTTTAATTTAGTTCCCAGTTCTACGCGGCAGCGTGGAATAGGTTACAGGGAGATTCGACGGATGGCGTGCTAAGTTCGACGAACTAGCAAATTTTGTCAATGGGTGCGGATGTTGATCTTTACCGAGTAGTACGATCTACACACTTCGTTCCAATCGAACGCTGGTGCCAATAAGGGTTGTGGGCAGCGCAACGGAATCGCCCCTGATAAAGCATATTTTACTGATATCAGTCCTTTGTGTGCGACCAATAGTCACGGCTGACCCAACTATGCCGTTCCTTGGAACCGGGCATAGCGCCTTCTACTGACCCGCTAAATTGTTGATAAGTGATCAAGCTCGATCACGACCGGGGTATACCTCCAGTGCTTTTGCCAAGCACTTCACTGCCAATTCGAGAAAAGGCAATTCAAGAACATACGCAAGCCTCACCTGGCGCTTACCGCGTTCTGGGAACGCATAGAATCCGGTACATGGCGCCATCATGACCGTTGAGCCTTCAAATTCGAATTCTTCCAATAACCATTGGCAGAAACGATCAGAGTCGTCAATGGGAAGATCTGCTACACAATAGAATGCGCCGCTCGGCATAGGGCAGTGAACGCCCGGAATAGCATTCAGGCCATTCACCAATGTATTGCGTCGAGCCTTGTACTCTGCAATTACGTTCTCAAAGTAGGAAGGTGGTGTTTTGAGTGCAGCTTCTGCAGCGATCTGCCCGAATGTTGGTGGACTAAGCCGCGCTTGTGCCATTCTAAGCACTGCGGAATACACATCCGTGTTCTTGGTAATGAACGCTCCAACACGAGCGCCACACATGCTATACCTCTTGCTCACACTATCGATCAGGATCACATTCTGTTCCAGACCTTTCAATGTCATTGCACTTATATGTTCAGTGCCATCATAACAGAACTCGCGGTAAACCTCATCCGAAAATAGGAAAAGGTCATGTTTGAGCACGATCTCGCGCAAGCGCTCCAACTCATCAGCTCCGTAGACACGCCCCGTAGGATTGCCCGGATTGCAGATGAGAATACCTTTGGTCCGTGGAGTAATAAGCGGTGCGAATGTTTCTTCGGCAGGTAGTGCGAACCCATCATCGACACTCGTCTGTAATGGGATCAGTGACACACCGCAAGAGAGCGCAAAGCTGTTGTAGTTGGCATAGAACGGTTCAGGTATGATCAGCTCGTCACCAGGTTCAAAACAGGCCATCATTCCGAACAGCAGTGCTTCCGAACCGCCATTGGTCACGATGATCTGCTCATGATCAACATCGATCTTATGTGCTTGGTAATACTTCGCAAGACCTCTTCTGTAACTCTCGTATCCGGCACTGTGGCTGTATTCGATCACTTTTCGATCCAAGTTGCGGATCGCATCCAAGGCTACTTCAGGAGTCTGGATATCCGGTTGGCCAATGTTCAAATGGATCACTTTGACCCCTCTGGCCTTCGCTGCTTCAGCAAAAGGGACGAGCTTACGAATGGGGGAGGCGGGCATGTTGCGCCCTTTGGTGGAAATAGCTGGCATATCAGATCTGTCTAGAACGGTGCGAAGTTCGTGATTACGCGATCATACCCTTTCGCAATACGAAAATAACCCGATCTACTTGCTCTTTTTCATCATGGCATCTCCAAATTAGTGGCCCCGTAGCAAAGGCAATGCGTCAACCATATTGAATCGCCTTGGTAAAAAATAGCTGCGCGGCTTTAGCCTATTTTGTATTGCGCAAGGGTAGTACCAATACTAACCAAAAGTGGACCGTCTCGAAAGGGATGACCCCTTTTTCATTTAATAGTGATCGGATGCGGCTTACGTTCGGATATCCAGCTGATCGGGATCACATGCTGCTGTGCCCATGTGTTGTACTGGGATGAACAAAGGGCACGTTTGATGCATTGCTCGGCCTGTTCTTGAAGGATCCGGACCAACTTTTTCAAGTAGATCGCTGTTATAGTAGGCCGGTTTCCAAGGTGACTTTGTCCAGTCCTCTGAGCCTGAACCGTATGAAGCGTTTGCTCTGTTTCAGGTTGCCGAAGGCCGATCCCACTTCCATCGGTCTGATGCTGCGATGTCTTAGACCTTCTTCGCTGGTGAGCCTTTCACGGGCTTGGACCCTTAGTTGTGGTCCAGCCTATGGGCAGACGCATTCGTTACGCGCAGCGTTGTAATGGAGCCTGTTCTGTGTAAAGGGGTGTTTCTCCCAGTGGCTCTTATGTTGTTCACGGTGGAAGTGGTTTTACTTTACAAAAGCCCCCACCCACACCTTCCAGAGATGGCAGTAGATTCATCGCTTGTGCCGGGTCCGAGATCCTTGAACACGACTTTTCTTCGTGAAGCCATGCCTACATGTCGATCACACAGATCAACTTCCAACGGCTTTTCAACAAAACGGAAAAGGCCGCTCAGAGGCGGCCCATTTTTCCTAGTGATAGGTTTTTTATAACTCTGCGGCAATGGCATTGCTAGCCAGCATGTTCTTGGCCTGTGGTGTAGGCACGAGCAAGGTGCGAACACCCTCTCCAAGTAGGGTGAAGTAGATCTTGCCGGCCAAGCCATCATATTCCATTGGGTAGTTCTTGTCCTGGCGCTCTAGTTGCACGTAGAATTCTACGTTTTCTGGGCGTGCGAATGGGCCTTTTGCTACTGGTGCATTGTGGGTATCGAGTAGGATCTCTTTGGTGATGTGTTCTTCGCTGGTAAGGATCACGCTAACGGTCTCGTTGGTAGGCACTGCGAAATTGTACTGGCCATGGCAGCCGATCATTACATCCATGGTATCCACGCCATCGGTAACGATCATGGAAACTTCAGCATTGGTGGATTGGGCCATTAATATGCTGCCTTTAAAGACCACGTGGCCTTGTGCATTGGCGAAGAGTGAGCATGTTACAGCGATGATGAAGAGAGCTGTGTGGAGAAGCGTGCGTTTGTGAAGTGGTTGGAAGTTCATTTGAGTTGGTTTTGTTAGGGGTGTGTGTTGTTGTTCGACAGTGCAAATCTGCGGCTGCCTTAACCCCTGGCGAAGCAGGAATGAGCAAGTGGCGGGTGGGAGAGAGCAAGTGGCGGAAATAGGTTGAAGGCCATGATGAACATGCATTTCGGAATACAGACTTTAAACCCCGGAAACGGAAAAAGGCCGCTCTGAGGCGGCCCATTTTCCGAAGAAGGGATTTACTTACAACGCTGCGGTAAAGGTGTTGGAAACCAGCATGTTCTTTGGTTGTGGCGTAGGAACGATCATCGTCCGAACACCTTCGCCTTGTGGTGCGAAATAGATGCTTCCTGCGAGACCGCTGTACATCATGGGCTGCGTCGTTGATTGAGGCTCCAGCTCCACATAGAACTCTACCTGCGCCGTGCGAGCAAATGGACCCTTAGCTTCAGGAGCGTTGTGGGTATCAAGCTTGATCTCTTTGGTGATGTGGTTCTCGCTGGTCACTATCACACTAACGATCTCGTTGGCCGGAACAGCGAAGTTGTATTGGCCATGGCGGCCGATCATCACATCCATGGTGTCGACACCATCAGTAACGATCATGGAAACTTCAGCATTGGTGCTGTTGGCCATAAGAATGCTGCCTTTGAATACTACGTGGCCTTGTGCATTGGCGAAGAGTGAGCAAGTAACAGCAAGAATGAAGAGAGCTGTGTGGAGTAAAGTGCGCTTGTGGAGTGGTTGGAAGTTCATTTGAGTTGGTTTTGTTAGGGGTGTGTGTCGTTGTTGTTTGACAGTGCAAATCTGCGGCTGTCATCACCCCTGGCGAAGCGGGAACGAGCAAATGGCGGGTGGGAAAGAGTAAGTGGCGGAAGTAGGCTTAAAAAGCCCATGACCGTACTATGAAATACGGCCTAGTTTATTGATAAGTCCCAGATCATCAGTCGGAAGACTGCTCATGCGTTCAGGAACGGTATCTCCACCTCAACACGGGTACCTTGTGGTAGATCCGTGTAATGGAAGCCTGCTTTACCACCGTGTTGCTTCTGCACCAGATCCAAGCGCGAGCGGGTTATGGCAGTTCCTAGTGACGTTTTCTTCATGGGTTGTCCAAGAGGTGATGCTTCCTTTTTCGCATGCCTGCCGGCGCCATCATCCTCAATGGTCCATACCATTTGGCTACCGCGCCTAGCAACACTGAGTGTAATGTGCCCTTTGCCTTCTTTGCCTGCCATACCATGCCAGATCGCGTTTTCCACGAAGGGTTGCACCACCAATGGGGGCACCATGACCTCTTCCGGATCGATAGTTTGGTCCACGGTGATCGTAAAATCGAACTTCTTTTCCATCCGCATACGTTCCAGATCCAAGTACCCGCGAAGTGCTTCAAGATCATCGTTCAAGGGCACTTCGGCATGTCTACTATTCTCTAAGACCAACCGCATAACACGGGCGAATTTGCTGAGGTAGCTTGTCGCACTGTCCTGATCATTCTTTTGAACGAATGCGTTGATGCTGTTGAGCGCATTGAAGATGAAGTGCGGGTTCATCTGGCTACGTAATGCTTGGGTTTCCAGTGTAGCCGCCTCTTTTTCAAATCGTTCCGCTCTTCGTTTTCTATCGGTTACGAACCAAGCTCCACCCCCACCTAACAGCAACAAGCCGCCAAACGCTGTAGCTAAAGCGCGGTTCCGGTTCTGATCAGCACGCAATGACTCGATGGTCCGTTCACTTTCCAGTTGCTCGCGTTCCGCAGCATACTCCAAGCTATCCGCAAGCTGTTCTTTATTGAAGGTGTACAGCATATCACGTTGGGTAAGTTTGCGTTGTGTGCTTTCCAGAGACAGGCTATCCCGAACGCCAACGAAGATCTCGTGGTAGGCCAGCGCCAGATCTCCGTTGCCCAATGCCTTGTATGCTTGGTACAAGCATTCGCAATTCAATAAGCGCTCGTCCGCGGCCTTGATCCGTTCAGCTATTACAAGGCCTTGCTTGCATTTCGTAACGGCCAGTTCAGGTCGATCCAGGACCACATCCAACTTACCAAGTTCGGCAAGGGTCCCTGAAATATTCAACTGATAGTCCATACCTCCAGCGATCACCAACGATTCCTTGAGGATGTTCTCTGCTTCCTCATAGTTCTTCATGAGCCGATACGATCTTCCAAGCAAAAGCATGGTCTGGCACATGGGATATTTCAGATCGGCTTCTTTTTCCAATGCGTAGGCATTCTTCAGGACGATGATCGCACTGTCCGTTCGACCACTATCGAAAAGCAAGCTGCCAAGACCACTTAGCGAATGCGCCATACCAGGTCGATCGCCTATTTCAGTGAACAGTTCGTGGGCCTTCAGCATAGACGGAAAGCCCTCTTTGGGATCACCAAGGGAAGCACGCAGATCGCTGAGCATGACATAGCTATGAGCGATCTCAAGTGGTTCTCCTAAACGTTCCATGGTGGCGATATTCTTGTAAGCCAGATCGATCGCTTCCCCGATCCTTCCCATATCGTTGTAGGTCACAATCATGTTATTGTAGCCCCAAGAGGCCACGGCTTCATCATCATATTTCTCAGCGATCTCCACAACTTTCGCGAAACAGACCAACGCACTGTCCGGTCGCCCTTGTATCCGGTGTGCTCGCCCAATATCGTTGTAGCAATAGGCCAACCCGATCTCATGTCCTGCCTTCAAGTGCAGCGCCATACTTCGCCGATTATGGGCGATCGAAGCATCCATGTTGGTTTCTTGCTGTTCAATGAATCCCAGATTGCTTTCCGCATTTGCAGCACCGACCAAGTATGCGGAGTCTTCCCTAAGCAAGAAGATGTGTAGCCCACTATCGACCAATTGGATCGCTTTTTTCGTGGCTCCCTTCGTGAACTGGGCCAGGCCTTCTTTCCTTAATCCCTCAGCCACCATGAACGTGTCATTGGCGCGCATCGCAAGTTCCACCATGTGCTTGGCCAACGTCAGGCTACTGTCCGGATCGTTGGCCCGCAGGGCATTTGTCAACAGGTTCAATGCCTCAAGTTTATTGCGCGTGGGAGTTCCGGGAGTCCTGTAGACATTCCACAACGAATCGTTCTGATCATCCTGCGCGGTGCAGAACGTGGTGAACGGAACAATAAGGAGTAGGATGATAGATCGCCACATGGGAGAGTATGTTGAATGGTCCCGGAAGTCTTGTCCCCGACCAAATTAAGATATGCGGACAATGGGCGGAGATGTAAAACCATCTCGCGATATTAATACCCCCGAATTACTCGCTTTTTACCTGTGCGAAGAGATCTTGCGTACCAAACTGATGGACTTCGGAATGAAGTATCATCGATGCTTCTTCAAAATCGCGTTCCGTAGCAATACATGGACATATAGAAAGCGCACGGCGCATGATCCCATTTCCGTTGCCGGCCGTGGCTATTACGCACTCAAAAATGGCATCTCCACCTCAACGCGGGTACCTTGCGGAAGGTCCGTGTAATGGAAGCCTGCTTTACCACCGTGTTGCTTCTGCACCAGATCCAAGCGCGAGCGGGTTATGGCGGTTCCTAGTGACGTTTTCTTCATGGGTTGTCCAAGAGGTGATGCTTCCTTTTTCGCATGCCTACCAGCGCCATCATCCTCAATGGTCCATACCATTTGGCTACCGCGCCTAGCAACACTGAGTGTAATGTGCCCTTTGCCTTCTTTGCCTGCCATACCATGCCAGATCGCGTTTTCCACGAAGGGTTGCACCACCAATGGGGGCACCATGACCTCTTCCGGATCGATAGTTTGGTCCACGGTGATCGTAAAATCGAACTTCTTTTCCATCCGCATACGTTCCAGATCCAAGTACCCGCGAAGTGCTTCAAGATCATCGTTCAAGGGCACTTCGGCATGTCTACTATTCTCTAAGACCAACCGCATAACACGGGCGAATTTGCTGAGATAGCTTGTCGCACTGTCCTGATCATTCTTCTGAACGAATGCGTTGATGCTGTTGAGCGCATTGAAGATGAAGTGCGGGTTCATCTGGCTGCGAAGTGCTTGTGTTTCCAGCGTTGCTGATTCCTTTTCGAATCGCTCTTGTCTGCGCCTACGATCGGTGATGAACCAGGCGATGCCTCCTCCAAGCAGCAAGATGCCTCCGATCCCGGTTGCCAGTGCGCGGTTTCGATTCTGATCAGCGCGAAGAGATTCGATCATTCGTTCGCTTTCCAGCTGTTCGCGCTCGCTCGCATAGGCGAGGCTATCGGCCAGTTGTTGTTTGCCGAAGGTGTACAATAGGTCGCGTTGTGTCAATTGGCGTTGGGCCCTATCATTGACCAAACTATCGCGGATCGAGATGAAGGTTTCATGGAATTGCAATGCCTTCAAGCCATTTCCCTGAGCCTTGTACGCCAAATAGAGGCACTCGCAATTGTCTCGTCGTTCGGTGGAGATCAAATTCTTGTCTGCCAGAGTGAGGCCTTTGGTGCATCGTTGAATGGCTTGTTGAATAGCGCCTTTATCCAACGATGTTCTGCCCAGTTTGGCGAATGCTTGGGCTTCACTGGGTTGGTCGTTCAGGCTTTGTGCCAAGATCAATGCTTCGTTCAAGATCCGTTCCGCATCCGCTGTTCTTCCTACGAGACGGTAAACTGTCCCAAGTTCCAGAAGCGTTCTTCCCATCAAGTCCTTTACATCGCCTTCGCGTTCCAACTGCAGCGCTGTTTCCAACATGACGATTGCACTATCCGCCTCATTCATCTCCATTAAAAGGGCGCCAATGCTACTTCCGGAGGTCATCATTCCTTGGCGATAATCGGCCTTTTGGTAAAGGTCATAAGCACGTCGCAAGAGGTCAAGCGCTTCTTGGTCCTCGCCTATTGCGCGTTTCAATTCGCTGATAGTGGTAAGGCATGCGGCTACGCCTTTTAGGTCACTGATACGTTCAAGTATGGCTAAGCTCTTGTACGTAGCATCGATCGCCTCACCAATTCGGCCCGTCGCCGTATAGACGTTCCCCATATTTCCGTAACCACCGCCTACCATATCATCCATGCCGATCCTTTCGCCTTCGCTCACAACCCGTTCATAATAGTAGAGCGCACTGTCGTGTTTTCCTTGTATTTCGTAGATCCTGCCAATGCCGTTGTAGCAATAAATTGCCCCTTCCGGATCGTTTGCGCGTTCGTGCAGGCCTAAGCTGAGTAGATAATGGTGCATGGCCTCCTTCAATCGCCCACTGTTCTTGTGTGCATATGCCATGTTGCTTTCCGCCGCTCCAGCACCGCGCAAGAAGGCCGAGTCCAATCTGGTGGAATAGTAAAAGAGTGCACTATCCAAGGCTTTCAGTGCCGGTTCGCTGGATCGCATCATTAAATGTGCGATGCCCACATCACGGTAGCCTTGGCCGATCATCAGTGTATCGTGCTGTTCGCGTGCCCGGTCAACAAGAAGGTGCGACAAATTCAAACAACTGTCCTGATCCACCGAACGCATTTCAGTGATGATCTGGTGGAGCGTTACCAGCTGCTCGCGAGAAACCTTTTGTCCTTGGAAGGCACGCCAAAGAGAATCCAACGGATATTGTCCATAAGCATGTGTTGCTAGTATGGTAAGGATGGTGAGTGCGGCTCGGAGCATGTAATTCCGGCAACTGAGAGAGGCGTATCTGAGCAAGTTATACCATTGGGGCCGCCAAAAGGCATTATCACTATTCCGAGCAGTACATATGCAATGATGAAGAGTTCAGAGGGCAGGTCATAGTATCGGTCTACTTCTCAGGGAGAGGATCCTTTACTTCATCCAACAGTTTCTCAATATCCCCGATCAACCGATCAACATCCACCGTTTTGGTGCCGTCGTAAAAACCACGGATCCGGCGTTGCGGATCAACCAGAACGAAATTTTCCGTGTGCACAAAATCATCCGGACCTCCATCACCTTCATCCACTGCTGCGAAGTAGGATCCTCTAGCGAGGTCATAGATCTGCTTTCTGTCACCGGTCAGAAAACGCCAGCGATCGTAATCAGCTTTGTATAATTCGGCATAGCTCGCCAATACGGGAACGGAATCCATTTCTGGTGTAACGGAGTGGGAGAGGAGCATCAGCGGAGTTTCTTTCGGGAATGCTGCTTGCACACGTCCCATTTGCGTGGTCATTTTCGGGCAGATCGTCGCGCAGGTCGTGAAGAAGAAATCGGCTACGATGATGTTATCCTTTACGTCGCTGTAATCCACAATGGCCCCGTGTTGATCGATCAACTTGAAATCGGAAATATGATGTTCTCCGGTCCGGCCTTTGACATCATCGGCCACAAGGCGTGGGTCCAATTGCGACGGATGATAGATCGGAAGAACGTCGCTGGGCTTTAGGATCTGCCATCCCACGATGATAGCGACCGCAGCGACCGCGAGGAAAAGGAGAATGCGAACGCCTATAGATCTATTGGTCTGGTGCTCCACGGCTGGAATTAAAGGTCTCGCAAATCTAAGGCGTAACCGATGGAATAGATCCACCGATAGGTTGGCCAGGCAACACCATGATCGCGATCGTGGATCAACTTAAAGCTGATCTTATGTGCTTTGGAAAGGGAGTACGATGTGCCAATGGAGTGGCGCGTGCTGGTGTGTTGGATCCCCTGGTAGCCGACCCACGTAAAGAATTCGGTACTGATCTCGGGATCGAACTTGAAATTTTTGAAGTCGTAGCTCAAGGAGAATTTATTGCGGACCATCTCGCGCGCACTACCGAACTCCGTGTAATTATGTTGGTAGCCCAAACGGTATTCCAGTCCGAAGCGCTTCCACTTGGTATCGAAATTCAACTGGAGACTTGTGCGGTGTTTTGTGTTGTCCTCCGGACGGAAACTGATGCGTTGAACTACGCCGATATCGAAATGTCCATTCAGCTTGAAATTTGCACCAAGATCGGTGTACACCTGCCGTGGAGCGTAGAACACATCGTCACTTCGATAACCCAATTCAGCGGCTAGTTTGAATCGTTTGTAGAGGTCCTTTCCCAATAGGTCCTTGAATACCTTTGGCAATCCACCTTCCACATCCAGGGATACCCAGAGTTCGTGTTTGCGAATAGGTTGGGCGCGTTCCTGTGCATACGTTTTGGCAGAAGTGCAGGCCAATGTGATCACGAAAGCAAGACCTGCGATCCACGGAAAACCCATTCGAAAAGAACGCATCAATCGTACCACTTAACGGTGATCAACGGTACTTGCACAACTTCTTTTCGGCTACCTATCTCTACGGTACTGTAAATGGGGTACTGGTTGCCATCACAGGTGTTCTCTTGGCACTCGGAATAAGTGTAGACCGTATAGGAACCTTTGCGCAACCATGGGAAACGGTAGGTGCCATCAGGTTCGGTTCGCGTATCATCACTGGCGAAGGTGTCATCGCCATAACGGATGTACACGCGTTGTTCTGCCACTGGAATGGGAACGCCAACTATGAGACCGGTATTCTTATTGTATTCCTGTTGAAAAATAGTGCCTTGTACCTCGGCTTTTCCGCCCTCACCGGGGTCTTTGGAGCAAGCACTGAAAAGTAGCGCGCCTGCAAGCGCCATTGCTGGGATGAACTTCATGGTAACGATAATTTAACGAGGGGCAAATGTAACCGAAGGGCCCTTATGCTTCGCCATAAATGGCTTTGACCTCCTTGGAATATTTAGCAAGGATCGGTTTCCTGCGTAGGCTCAGCTTGGGTGTCATTTCTCCGGAATCGATCCCCCATTCGGTAGCGAGAAGCGCAACGCGTTTCACCTGTTCCCAGTGACCGAGAGAAGCATTCACCTTGTCCACCTCTTGATCTATCCGATCAATGATGCGCTTTTCATTCACTATTTGCTCATTGCTGGTGAATGGTATGCCTTTCAATTTGCAATAGTCCTTCAAGAACGCAAAACTCGGCACGATCAAGGCTGATGGGAACTTGCGGTTCTCCCCGATCACCATCACTTGTTCGATGAAGCGAGATTCCTTCAATTTATTCTCGATCAACTGCGGAGCCACGTATTTACCACCGCTCGTTTTGAACATTTCCTTTTTCCGATCTGTGATCCGTAGAAAACCGTCTTCGCTCAATTCTCCAATATCGCCAGTACTGAACCAACCGTCCGGGGAAAGCACTTCGGCGGTCATTTCCGGTTCTTTGTAATAGCCCATCATAACATTGGGTCCTTTGATCAGGATCTCACCATCGCTGGCAATTCTCACTTGGACATTATCCAGTGGTTTGCCAACGCTCCCGAACCTTAAGCCATCGTTCTGTGCATCGTTCACACTGACAACCGGCGATGTTTCCGTGAGTCCATATCCTTCCATAAGTGGAATACCGGCGGCGTTGAATATGCGTGCCAGCCGAGGTTGTAATGCTGCGCTGCCACTGGCTATGACCTTGACCTTCCCGCCGAGGCCGGCTTTCCATTTGCTGAATACGAGCTTACGTGCGATCGAAAGCTGAAAGTCGTACCACGCACTTCTGCCGTGAACATCATAGGCTTCCCCCAATTCCAAGCTCCAGAAGAACAGTTTTCGTTTAATGCCAGTGAGGGCTTCACCTTTCGCGAGGATCGAATCGTATATCTTTTCCAGAAGCCGTGGCACAGCGGTGAACACATCAGGTTCTGCTTCGCGGATGCGTGCACCAAGATCTTCAAGAGTTTCTTGAAAACGGACCTGGGTCCCTGCACGCTGATAGAGATACATCAGCATACGTTCGTAGATGTGGCATAGTGGCAAGAAGCTGATCGCACGTGAACCGGCCGAGATCGGTAAGCGTGGTGTACTGGCTTCCACGTTGCTCAGGATATTGTCGTGGCTCAACATAACGCCCTTCGGTCTACCTGTAGTGCCGCTCGTGTATATAATGGTGGCCAGGTCTGCGCGTTTCACTTGTGCCTTGTAGGTATCGAGCTTTGCTCGGCCATCTTCTCCCTTCCCAAGTAACTCTTTCCAATTGGGAGTTCCCTGGATCTTTTCAAAACTAAAAATGTGTTCAAGCCCGGGGCAATTCTTTTTGGCTTCAGTTGCTTTGGCCAGAAGCTCGGGGTTGCTAACGAAGAAGACCTTCGACTCGGAATGGTTAAGCACGTATGCGTAATCATCTGCGCTACTGGTAGGGTAGATCGGAATGTTAATGGCTCCGATCCTTAATAACGCTTGATCCACGATCGCCCACTCAGCACGATTTCCACTGACCATGGCAACCTTATCACCAGGAACTATCCCGATGGTCATAAGACCCAATGCCAACGACTCTGCCGTTTCAATGAATTCTTTGGTGCTGTAAGCCCGAAGCTTTCCATCTTCATAACTCTCAACACATGCTTTCTGGGGAAAGTTCGCGAGCTGATATTCAACGATCTCGAAAAGGCGCTGTACTTGCATAGGGCCAAGATAAACAAGGAATGGATGACCAACGCCCTGTTTAGTCACTTGAGCGCTACCGCCTATCCCACATCGTGCAACGCGTCCATATACTTGGCGATATATTGACCCAGCTGTTTCGCCTTGTACTGCATTACATAGCGTGGATGTTCCAAGGGGATGATTCGATCGAACAGATCGAGTTCATCGTTCAGTTCCTTGAAATACGCTGCGTTCTTTCCGGTACCGATGCAGAAAACAACATCGGTGCGCATGCCGCATGCAACCAGGGTCCTTAACCAGTTGGTGATGAATGGTGTCAATGCCCTTTGTAAGTCCTTGTCATCGTAATAATTCAGGTTGATCGGTCTACCCAGCGGGCCATCTTTTACGAATCCGAGTGGGCAAATTGCATGGACGTAGGTCTTGTCGTAGAACGATCCAGGTCCTCCATAAGCGCGGATCATTCGGTAAAAGAAATCGCTGCTTGGTTCGTGTGTGCGCATACCATTCACCGGAATTCCCAGGTCTGCTTCGCATCGTTTCGTATCGGTGAAGGAGAGTCCCGTGCTACCTGCGCCCAATCTGCCGGGGTTTATTCCGAGCATCAATAAGCGCTTGCTATTATCACTGTAGTATTTTCTGTGGAAAAGCTTTACGATCCTTAGAACTTCATCGCGTTGGGGTCCATTGAATGGATCGAGGACACCTACGGTATCCGGCAATGTTGTTTCATCCAATGTGAATGAAAGTACGTGTTCCAATAGACAATCTGCGAGGGTGGTCATGCTTGGTTCATTTCGGTGCACCCCGATAGATCCAAACGCCGATGATTGCGAAGAAAATATTTGGCGTCCAAACAGCGATCAAGGGGTCCATGCCTGCGTTGGTAGCTGCTACGGCCATTAAGCGCATGGAGAAAACGTAGATCAAGATCAGACCTACCCCAAGTGCCAAGTGCAAGCCCGTGCCGCCGCGCACTTTACGACTTGCAATGCTCACCCCGATCAAGGTGAATACGTAGGTCGCGAAAGGGTAGGCCGTTCGCTGATGCTTTTCGATCTGATAGCTCACTGTTGAACCATCTCCTTGCGCTTTTTTTGCGTCGATATAGTTATTCAATTCACTCCAGCCCATTGCCATCGCGGTCTCCCAGCGTTGTCCGAGGTCAGATGGTTTCAGGCTGATCATGGTATCCAATTCAGTTCCCCGGATCAGCACTTCAGGGTGGGTCGTCATATCGCGAAGCACGTAGTCGTACACATGCCACACGCCTTGCACGCTATCGTATGTGGCTCGATCCGCAGTGAGTTTGCGTGTAAGTTCCGCGTTCTCCCAATTGGAAAGACTGAAGCGATACCCTGTTTTCTGACCAACATTGTACGACTCCATGTATGCAATGGTACCTGGTGTGATCTCACGATGGATATTCTTTGCATCGACGAAGAATGTAACTCGGATATGTTCTTCTTCGAAGGCCAATCGGACCTTATTGGCCCCAGGAAGAACCATGTGATTAACAATGAGTGATAGAGCCGTAAGGAATGTTGCTGCAACGAAATAGGGCTTCATCACCCGTGGAAAACTAACACCACTGCTTAGCATCGCGATCACTTCGGTACGGTGCGCAAGACGGCTTGTGAAAAGGAGCACACTGATGAAAATGAACAGACCACTGAACAGGTTGCTGTAGTAGATGATGAAATTGAAATAGTAATCGACGATTATCTCACGCGACGATGCATTCATTTCGGCGAAATCCTCTGTTTTCTCGCTGATGTCGAAGACCACAGCAATGGCCATGATCAACATCAGGATAAAAAAGAACGTCCCGAGGAATTGGCGGATGATATATCGGTCCAGGGTCTTTAGCATTCAGGTCATATGCTGGTTGTCCTATGTCTCATGCACGACGCCTCTGTTGAAGGCATTGTGTAGAAGACTTAGGACATTGGACAGTCAGTTTCATTTTACAAACGTGTTTTCAACTTGGGCAATAAACCGTTCTTCCAGCTGCTGAATGTTCCTGCTTTGATCTGTACGCGTGCTTCGGCCATAAGCCCTAAATAGAAACCGATGTTATGCAAGCTAGCGATCTGCTGGCCAAGCATTTCCCCGCTCTGGAAAAGATGGCGCACGAATGCTCTGCTGTAGAACGTATCCACCCAACTATGGCCGTTGGGATCCAACTTGGAATGGTCATCCGCCCATTGTTTGTTCTTGATGTTCACCACGCCATCCATGGTGAACAGCATACCGTTCCTTCCATTTCGTGTAGGCATTACACAATCGAACATATCCACGCCCACGGCCATATTCTCAAGTAGATTCCACGGCGTACCCACGCCCATCAAATAACGCGGCCTATCGGTAGGGAGTATATTACAACACAGTTCAGCCATAGCGTACATTTCTTCTTCGGGTTCGCCAACACTTAAGCCGCCGATCGCATTGCCGAACATTCCTTTCGTTGCCACATATTCGGAGGAGCGTTTGCGTAGTTCCGGATACGTGCTGCCTTGGACTATAGGGAACAGCGCTTGCGTATGACCATATTTCGGTTCTGTTGCGTTGAATCGGGAAATGCATCGATCCAGCCAACGGTGGGTCATGTGCATGCTCTTCTCGGCGTATGCCAGATCACAAGGCCAAGGCGTACACTCGTCGAACGCCATCATGATATCCGCACCGATACTTCGCTGCGTATCCATAACGCTTTCCGGTGTAAAAAGGTGTTTGCTGCCATCAATGTGGCTACTGAATCGAACGCCTTCTTCGGTGATCTTTCGGATATCGCTCAATGAATGAACTTGGAAACCGCCGCTATCAGTCAGTATCGGGCCTTTCCAGCCATTGAACGCGTGTAATCCGCCTGCATTCTCTATCACCTCCACGCCAGGGCGTAAGTATAAATGATAGGTGTTACTGAGCATTATCGACGCGTGCAGGTCCTGATCCAGCTCACGCGGATGCACGGCCTTGACCGCACCGAGCGTACCTACCGGCATGAAGATCGGTGTGGGAATAATGCCGTGATCGGAATGCAGCTCGCCTGAACGTGCTTTGGAACCGGGGTCTTTAGCCAAAAGTTTGAATTCCATAACAGGGACTTGGACCGCAGGAACGCACTGCGGTAAGAAGTGGGCAAAGGTAGGCGGGTAGCGTGAGTGAAGCCATCCACGTTGGTTCTGTTCATAACTGAGCGAATAGTTACACCGTTCCGACGGTGCTTCCGGGTAGATTCGCCCTCAGCATGGGCCAAAGGGTACCGTTGCATTTCACCGTAAATGTGGTCAGTGGATTTCATTGTAATGCTCAGTGCGCTCGTTGTGCTCCTTTTCTTTCATGGTGCCATGTTCGCGCGCTTGGCGTTCAAACAAGTCGCCGTTGAACCAGAGGTGAACATTCCGGTCAGTGTTGTGATATGTGCCCGCAATGAAAGTGAGCGATTGGCCTATTTGATCCCCGTACTATTGGCACAGGACCATAAGGAGTTTGAACTGGTGGTGGTGAACGACCGTTCCGATGATGATACTTGGGAGATGCTGCAGAACATGCAACCACTGCATCCACGTCTTCGACCAGTGAATATACAGGCCGATGAAAAATTCAACTACGGTAAGAAGATCGCGTTAGGCGTAGGTGTACGTACAGCCAAATATGATAACGTGCTGCTTACGGACGCCGATTGCGAGCCACATGGCAAGGATTGGATCAGCACCATGGCAAGCGGGTTCTCCAACGGACGGAAGATCGTTGTGGGGCATAGCCCTTATGCATTCCAGCCTGGAATAACGAACGTTCTCGAACGCTACGACAGTACCGTGAAGACCATGCAGTACATGAGCTTCGCGATGGCAGGATTCCCGTACATGGGAGTTGGTCGGAATTTGGGATATACCAGCGATCTGTTCTTCAGTGCTAAAGGCCAACGGCGGCATGGGGAGTTGATGAGCGGCGATGACGACCTCTTCATTAACGAGGTGGCCCGTGCGAACAACACTTCGGTAGTGGCGGATCCACGGTCTTTCATGACCACATCACCGACGCCAGACCTTGGTACATGGGTCCGAAGGAAGCGTAGACATTACACTACTGCAGCGCATTATCGATTCGTACATCAGTTCTTGTTGACCTTATTGCCCTTTGCACGAGTGACCTTCTGGGCGGCATTGATCGTATTGGCCATCCGTGGGAACTGGGTCGGATTTGCGATCGGACTTGGTGTTGAGCTATTCATATTACTACCGATAACCATTGCCGCAATGAAACGCTTACATGCTGGTCTTTTGGCGTGGTTCGCGCTACCGTTGGAATGGTTATTTCTACTTTTGGACCCACTACTCTACACCAGCACCATATTGGTTAAGCCTAAGCGATGGAAGTGAACGAGAACCTTAGTGAAAAAGCGCAGTACGATTATGTTCTCGTGCGCCGCGCCGTTGATAAACACGACCAGAAGGCCTATGCCGAATTGATGGGCCGATACCGCGACTCCATCTATTTCATGTTGTTGAAGATGATCAACAACAAGGACGATGCGGAGGATCTTACGATCGAGGCATTCGGTAAAGCATTCCATCGGTTGAAGCAGTACACGCCGAACTATGCATTCAGCACATGGTTGTTCAAGATCGCATCGAACAACTGTATCGATTGGATCCGCAAACAAAAGAAGAAGACCTTCTCCATCGATAACCCGATCGGGACTGAGGATGGGGATGAAATGACCATTGAGCTCAAGGGCACGGGTCTGGATCCTTCCGAGATCGCAATTCGAGAACAGAAGAGTGAGATCATGCGTGATGTGGTGGATAAGCTGAAGCCCCGTTATCGCACGCTCGTTGAGCTACGCTATTACAAAGAGTACAGCTATGAAGAGATCGCCGACGAGCTCGATCTGCCATTGGGTACTGTAAAAGCACAACTCTTCCGTGCGCGTGAGTTCCTGCTGAATTTGATGGAGCCAAAGAAGGATACGATCTGATGATCAGCTGATCGGTTGATCAGCTAATGGTACGATCAGACAATTAGATGATCGGATCAGCTCACCTGCGCTGGGTTTCGCTTTTGGCACGCTATCTTTTCTCCTATGATCGGTCTCGAATTGATACATACCTATTTCCCGGAGCTTAGCGCGAAGCAGCGCGATCTATTTGCACAACTCGGAGCGCTCTATTCGGATTGGAACGAACGCGTGAACTTGATCTCCCGGAAGGATTTCGAACATTTGTATGAGCGGCATATCCTGCATTCGTTGGGCATCGCCAAAGTGGTGCAGTTCGAAAAAGGCATGCGCATAATTGATGTAGGTACCGGGGGCGGATTTCCATTGGTTCCATTGGCGATCATGTTTCCCGAAAGCACGTTCCATGGCATCGATGGTACCGGCAAGAAGATCAACGCGGTAAAGGGTGTTGTTGAAGGTCTTGGTCTAACCAATTGTACAGCGGAACAGCTTCGGAGCACGGACCATAACATGCGCTACGATGTGATCGTTAGCCGCGCTGTAACCACGTTACCAGAGTTCATCCGCGATACCAAACATCTCGTGTCGAAGGGTCAAGGGCGCATGTACTACCTGAAAGGCGGTGAGCTTGCCGATGAGATCCTACCTGTTCGTCAGTCGGTAAGGGTGCATGAACTGAACAAGGTGTTCAAGGAAGAGTTCTTTGCGACGAAGAAGGTTGTTGAGGTGCGGTTCTGAGGAACAGTATTCAAACGTCGTTTCCGCCTAGTTCCGTATTACTCAAGCTACGATACAATCCTTTATCATCTGCGATCAACTCATCATGTGTCCCACTTTCCACAACGGATCCGTGGTCCAGAACTAGAATGCGATCGGCATTACGGACAGTACTTAGTCGATGCGCGATCACAATGCTCGTGCGGCCTTTCATCAGTTCGTCGAGGGCATCTTGTACGAGTTTTTCACTTGCAGTATCGAGTGAACTGGTTGCCTCGTCAAGGATCAGGATCACCGGGTCTTTGAGCACGGCACGCGCAATGGCAATGCGCTGCCGCTGACCACCGCTTAGCTGCACACCACGTTCACCAACGATCGTGTTATATCCATCAGGAAAGCGTTCAATGAACTCGTGAGCATTCGCTTGTTGCGCTGCAGCCTCGATCTCTGCATCCGTTGCACCGGGTTTGCCGTATGCAATATTCTCTTTTATCGTTCCACCGAACAAGAGGACCTCCTGTGGCACAATGCTCAAGCGGTCCCGAAAGGCCGTAAGATCATAGGACGCAATGTCCTTTCCATCAATAGTGATCGAACCATCAACGGGTTGGTAAAAGCGCAGAATGAGCGATGCGATGGTGCTTTTTCCAGCACCACTGGGGCCAACGAGAGCAACACGTTCACCTGGTCGAGCAGAGAAATTTACGTTCTTCAATACAGGAACGTCCGCGCGCGTGGCGTAGTGAAAAGCAACATTGTTGAAGGTGATGGAACCGTCCAAATGCAGTGGCACTGATCGCGGACCGAGGTTGATCGCTTCCGGAATTTCGTCCTGCAGATCCATTAAACGTTCGGTTGCACCCACAGCTTTTAACAGGTTGGTGATCAGATCGGGGAACGAGCCGATCGATGCTCCGATCATGATCGAAAGCCCAATGAACGCGGCGATATCACCAACATCCAATAATCCTTCTGCGCGCAAGTGAACTGCTCGCCAAACGATGAAGACCACTACACCGAACATGGCGAAGATTATGAAGGAAATGAACGCTCCACGCCATCGGACCGACTTCAAGGCAACGTCCATTGCAGCACGAACGCTGCGGCCATAACGAGCCACTTCGTAACCTTCATTACTAAAAGCCTTTACGTTCTGTATTCCTTGCAGCGTCTCTTCGACCACTACACTGGAATCGGCGATCCGGTCCTGCACATTCTTGCTTAATTCGCGGATATACCTCCCGAATAACACGGCGATCAATGCGACTATAGGCAGCGTCGCCAGCATGGTCACTGTGAGCTGAACACTAACATAGGTCAGTAACGTTATTCCTAAAACTATGGTAATGAACTGCCTGAGGAATTCCGCGAAAACGGTGGTCATTCCTTCTTGCAATAGTGCCACATCCGCGGATAATCGGCTGTTCAATTCACCCACGCGGCGTTGTGCGAAGAACAGCATCGGCATACGCACCAAATGCGCGTAAGTGTCCTCGCGGATATCGGCCAAGGCATGTTCCGAGACATACCCGAACGTATAGATCCTGATGTAGCCGAAGAACGCTTGCAAAGCGAATACGATAAGAAGAAGTTTGGCAATGGAATCAATGTTCGTGAGGTCGTTCAATGGCGCATTCCAGAACGATGTGTTCGGTTCCGCAGTGATCAATTTTCCCAGTAGCAAAGGGAATGCGAGCGCCAAAAGACTTGTAATAAGTAAGCACACAAGGCCAATTGCAAACACCCCGGCATGTGGCTTAAGGTAGCGGTAGATCCGCAACGTTTTCTTCAGCGTTGCTTTGTTCAGCTTCGCTGATGGAGCATCGTCATCGCCAGTGCGTTTCCTTCTTCCGGCCATAGGTCTAATTCTATCTTAAGAAAGGAACCAAAAGCAACGCTGCGTTGGATGGTGAGCTGGTACTTCGCTCTGTGGTAAGAACATCTGCCTCAAGGAAAACGAGATAGGATATAGCGCACGTTCATCGATCTACCCACTTCCATATCAGTGTTAATCATTTCTTTCAGCGTCATCTGCGTTCCAACCTTCGACCAAGCAGTCACTAAATTATCTGATCAAATTCCGCCATGGATCGCCAACATCTTATCCGAGATGTGGTCGAACAAGTTCTTCAGCGGTTTCTCCACCATCATTTTAATGAAGGGATTCAGGTCCGCGTTGAATTCCTGGTGAGCTGTTGTAATACCATTGTTCTCCTTGAGGAACACGTCCAGCGTGAAAGGGAACGGACTGCGCTCAGTGGCTTTCATGCGCAGATGGTCGGGTGGTGTACCTCCGTCCAGTTGCAAGCCAATGGTTGCGGCCCCTTGCACTTTGAACGAGCAAGAATTGCCATCACTTTTCCATTCGCTGATCCGGTCCTGTGGTAAAAGCTGATGGAAATTATTCATGTCCTGTAAAAAAGTATACAGGTCTTGCGCGGGCTTTTTGATCTCAACGGATTTGCTTTCAATTCGGGTCATATAGTGGGTTCAGCAACAACGTGTTCCTTTCGGAAAATAACTGTGCCTCGATTTTTCTTTGTGGATGATGAACTCGGGTTCAGGCTTGTACCGTATTACCCCAGATCGATGGGTCGGCCATCCAAGCGTTCAAACTAGGAAGGTCTTTTTCAGTGATGTATTCGCTTTTCAATGCTTGTTCCATCAATACCGTGAGGTTAGTAAGTGGACAAAGTTTCACCTTGGCATCATCGAAAGCTTTTTGAGCGGTATCAAAACCGTAGGTGAATATCGAGACCATGCCTTTTACTTCGCATCCCTCTGAACGCAGAGCCTCAACAGCTCTCAGACTACTACCGCCAGTACTAACCAGGTCTTCCACAAGTACGACACTTCGTCCGACCGTAAGATCACCTTCTACTTGATTTTGCATGCCATGTCCTTTCGCTTCGCTCCTAACATAGAGAAAAGGAAGTCCCATGTCGTGTGCAACCAATGCACCGTGAGCGATACCACCTGTAGCAACACCAGCGATCATATCCGGCCTACCGAATTCACTGTTGATCACGTGTACGAATTGTTGGCGGATGAATGTGCGCACCGCAGGGTAGGAAAGCGTCTTTCGATTATCGCAATAGATCGGTGATCTCCAGCCAGAAGCCCACGTGTACGGTTCTTTAAGGCTAAGTTTGACCGCTTTGATCTGTAAAAGGAATTCCGCTACTTTGAGCGCTGGATCGAGCTGCGAAGGCATGGTACGAAGGTATACTGTTTATATAGAGAACAAACCGTTGGTCATCTCGGAAAGTCCGATGGAGACCCCCGTTACAGGGGTTCTAAATGAGCGCATTTATGCTGCCGAAGAATTGATCACTGCGATCAAAACCCTTGTGGATCATAGCGATGTGGTATCCGCCCACCTTTGGTCACCGGATGTTGAACGAGTTTGGGAAGAGTTCAAGTCGATGTACAAATTCGTTGTTGCCGCAGGTGGTGCTGTTATTGATGAAGACGGAAGATTGCTGGTGATCAAAAGACTCGGTAAATGGGACCTGCCTAAAGGGAAGGTGGAGCCGGGCGAAGCAATTGAGGCTGCAGCGATCCGTGAAGTACAAGAAGAATGTGGGCTCAAGGAACTGAAGATCACTGCTCCATTGACATCAACCTGGCACACGTACGAGCGCAAGGGAAAAATGTATTTGAAACGCACGGATTGGTTCTTGATGCGCAGTTCTTCCAAAGAAATACTTACGCCACAAACGGACGAGGATATTGAAGAGGTGCGTTGGATGGATGCTGCGGAAGTATCTCAAATGAAGGGAGTAACGTATCCGAGTTTGCGCGCTGTTGTTGAGGAGTGGGAAAAGGCCAGATAAATCAACATATTCTCAATTGTCCCACACTTTCACGCGGTTCTTTTTGTCCGCATCCACTTGCACTTGATGAAAGATTGCACCCAGACCTTCACTCGGTAATGGTGCTGGTGATCGGGCCAACGTTGAATCATTGAGCAATAGGAACAAAGGCAGCGTGCGTATGCGTAGGTCCTCTCGAAGCTGCTGCTCGGCCTCTGCGTGGAGCCAAGTGAAATTCTGTCCGGGATGGGCTCTGCGATAGGTGTTCATGTCGGCGATATCCTCATCAAGTGAAATGGTGAAGATCTGCATTGCACTGGGATACTGGTTCTTCAGTTGTTCAAGCCCGGCCATCTCTATAGCACATGCCGTACACCAACTTGCAGTAAATGCGATGCAAACCGGGCCGGTCAAAAGCGAGTCGAGATCAACTGGTTTGCCTGCAGTATTCTCCAATCGCATTGAAGGCAGTTGCGTGCCGTTGCGCATGGTGAGCATATCCCAAAGCATATTACCGGCAATGATCTTGTGTTCCGCGTATTTGGAATGCTGTCCGATCGCTTTCAGGAAAGCTTCCACTTCGGCATGATCCACCAATTTGGTGTGCCTGTTCAAGTAGAATTGATCCATTGCTACCAACTGTGCAAGGCGTTCTTCATTCTTCAAGAAGTCATTTCTGCGGAAGAGCGCGACTACGCTATCCATCGATGCCGATGCATTTGGGTCCGCGACCAAGGCGCTCAGGTGTTGATCCAGATCCGCGCTTTGGTAGCGGGATACCTGCGCAAGCGATTCGCCATACAGGTTTCGGATGAACCGCACGTACTCAGGGTCATCGTAAAGCACGTCGTGGTCTTTGATGAACCGATCATACATTGACCGTTCATTCACTCTTGGACCGAATTGTAATCCCGCCAGGCCATTGTCCACGTATCGCTTGAACCAAGGGTCATTCACGTCTTTGTAGAATCGGCGAAGTTTCGTACTGAATGAATCCACTTTATTCTCTGAGAGCAAGGGGGTTACAAATAGGGTAGGAGGGCGCGCAGTGGTGTCCTGTTCGGGAGCATCGACCTTACGTTGTAGGTCTACAGCTTGCATACCGCCGATCTCGTCGGTCGCAAGATCCTCGGCGATGAATGCATCGATCCGCTCATTCACGTCACTGACCAAGGCGTTGATGTCCAGCGAGCTAAGTTCCGGGAACGTAATTCCCATCTGAGTAGTGCCATTCATACTGGGTATGCCCGGAAGTGGGGAAAGCTCTACATGGAGGTCGGAACCATCACGAACCAATAGATCCGCAAACCGATCACCGACCCTCAATTGAATTTTCGCAGTACCGTTCACCTCACCTTTCAAGGTCGCGATGCCGTCGGATCCGAAAAGGTCGCGTGTTATGAAAATGGTCCGCATGGTGAAGAGATCATCATAGCGGTAGACGGAGATCACGTCCTCCTTCATATCCTTCGCCGAAGCCCGAATTGTGAATGACCCAGCCGTACTGGACAGGTGAGCTAACAAGGCTATGAACAGAAGGAGTTTTTTCATTGTGAAGTTGGTGGAATGCGGAAAGCAAAGATCGAACCGGAATGATCCTGACCAGCTCCTAACAACGAGCAGGGATCACCCAACCTTCATAGGCACCAACGCAGAAATATCCGCCTTATTGGCGTAAAGCTCCCGTACGATGGTACTGCTGATATGCGCGTGTTCAGGTGCTGAGGGCATGAAGATCGTCTCCACATTGGCGATGGAACGGTTCATTAAGGCGATACTGCGCTCGTAACCATGGTCCGTACTATTCCGGATGCCGCGCAGTATGAATGTAGCACCAACTTTTTTACAAAGATCCACGGTAAGACCTTCAAAGGAGATGACCTCCACTTGCGGGTATTCGGCAAAAACCTCGTTGATCCACTTGATCCGTTGTTCGGCTTCGAACATGGTCTTTTTGGTATTGTTAATGCCCATTCCGATAACGATCTTCTCAAAAAGCGGTAGCGCACGCAATACAATGGATACGTGCCCGACCGTTATTGGATCGAACGTACCTGGAAAAACAGCGATCGGACTTTTCATGTGGATTGACGATCAGTCATGCAATAATACGATTTAGATCCACCGCGTGTCGACGTAGCGACCATGTTACTTCTGAACAGAGCCCCTCTCGATCTCCGCAGGCGTAAAAAAGCTGAACTGGATCATCCCATACTCCCGCGTTTTCTGGTAACCCGGCAAAGTCTTGAAACTGATCTTGTCGTGGTGCTCCAGTATCAATAAGCCTTCGGTTCCTAGAAGTCCATTCTCCAAGATCAATTGCGGAATGCGTTCGATCCCTTCCATATAGAATGGCGGGTCAGCGAAAACGATATCGTACAGCCCCCGATGCGAATTGAGGAACGTAAAAACGTCGCTGCGCACAACGCGCCAATTCGTTTCATTCAGATCTTTGGCTGTGCGTTTTATATAGCCATATAGTTTGTTTTCCTGCTCTACTGAGATCACTTCGGCAGCTCCGCGTGAAAGAAATTCAAGAGATATACTTCCGGTGCCGGCGAAGAGGTCGAGAACGCGGATCTCTTCCAACGCCGTACTGTGTTGTAACACATTGAAGAGGCCCTCTTTCGCAAAATCAGTTGTAGGACGCGCATCGATCCCTTGTGGAGGTACGATACGTCTGTTGCGGTATTTGCCTCCTACGACACGCATGCGAATTGTTCCAATGCAGCCAACCATCGATCAGCAGGATCCTGTTCAGCATTAGAATCAGGGAATGGATCCAACACAGCGCCATCCAGGTGTTTGAAATACTTAGCGAGAAGTTCCCGGTCATTGGCATTCAAGTGCGTACCGCCGTAGAACAGGTCAATATCCGCTGGAGAGTGACCTGTTCGCTCGACTGCAAGCAGTGTGAAATACAATAGATCTGCTGATGTATGAACAGGAAAGGAATTGCAGAGCAACAAGTGGTTCTGATAGGCAATGGCGATCTCCGTTCGATCGGCACCTTTGTGCAGCAGAACCGACGGTTTGGAAGAAGAACGCGAAAGCACTCCGCGCACCAGGATCGAACGCAACGGCAAAGGGCGTGCATTCGCGAAGAGTTCCAACAATGTCTTTTCGGCCTGCGCAGATCGCGAATAAATACACGTAGCGCCGAGCAAACGAACAGGCTCTGTGCGGATCTGACCTTTAGGAGCATTGCCATGCACAAGTGAAAGGTGCTGTGCTTCGGTACCTGGCACCAGCGCTGCATCCGGGACCAGGGTGCTCCATTCCGGTAATGCGACATAGCTCACTGAAACTGGATGCTCGGGTAGGTGATTGTCTTTCAATGCCAAGTCACCAGCGCTCCATGCCATTGCCACCAGTTCACCATTCCCTGTAGCATGCACTACCCAAGCACAAACGCCCTCGCCCAGCAACACGCTCAAGTGGAAAGCGCGTTCGCGTGTGCGATCATAAGTGCCACTTCGGAAGTGGGTCAATAAGGGTGTAATGATCGCGGTCATGATCGCATAGGTACCTCTGTATAAGTGCCAATTGGATCTTGATCCAGAGCCACCGTCCGTTTATCGGATAGATAATTCCGTAATGCAAGGAATCCGGCTGCGAATAAGAACAGAAACCCAAGGATAGCCCCGGTCCGTTTGGAAATTATTTCGGCCTGGAGAGCAAATGCAGTGAGACCAGCCGCTAACGCCAACGCAGCTCCGACGAGCATCGATGCCGAACGACCTTGCATCAATCCCACAATAAGCAGCGCACCTCCTACCATGGTCAGCAGTAAGGGCAATCCATATCGTGCATAGCGTTTCATTCTTCAACCGCCAAAGTAAAGGTAAAAGGCGCCAAGGAATTGCGGCGTCGCGACCAAGGCCACACTCCATGCTATCCAAAGCTACATTTGCAAGGAACAACATCGGATCGCGTGGATCACGCTACCATACTCCCTCACCAAATACATCCAAACTGTCCGCTCTAGCCAGAAGTCTTCGTGATATGTTGGGCCATACGCCCACGGATGGACAGGAACGCGCTATTAACGCGTTGGAACGTTTGATCCTGAGTGAACGTGATCAAGCAACACTGGTGCTGAAAGGCTATGCAGGTACGGGAAAGACCACGTTGGTCGGTGCTTTGGTGAAAGTTCTGGCCAACGAGAAACGACCGGTCGTATTGTTGGCTCCGACGGGTCGTGCAGCGAAAGTGTTGAGTGGATATGCGCATGCTTCAGCGAGCACTATTCATCGGCGGATCTACCGTGTGGCAGGAGATGATGACGGAGGCTATGGCGGTATGACGGTTGCCGCGAATAAGGATAGTACGGCATTGTTCGTGGTGGATGAAGCTTCCATGATCGGCCAAGGTGGGGGCGAAGGACTTTTCGGTGACCGGGACCTGCTGAGCGATTTGTTCGAGCATGTGTTCAGCGGTCATAAATGCAAGCTGTTGTTGATCGGTGATCCTGCGCAGTTGCCGCCAGTTGGTAGTGATCATAGCCCTGCACTTGACATCAAGCACCTGCGGGAAATGGGCCTTTTGGCTGGATCCGTTGAACTTACCGATGTAGTGCGTCAATCCGAGGATAGCGGCATACTCGAAAATGCCACAGCATTGCGTGGAATTCTTGCTGATGAGGACCCAATGCCGCAATTCATCACCGGATCGGAAGACGTTTCGAGGATCGACGGGTATGATCTAGAGGATGCTTTGGAAACGGCTTATGATCGCGACGGCGCCGATGAAGTATGTGTGATCTGCCGGTCCAATAAACGTGCTTACCAATACGGACAACAAGTGCGTGCACGCATTTACGGGTACGAAGAAGAACTATGTCCGGCCGACCGTTTAATGGTGGTGAAGAACAACTATTTCTGGGCCGGAAAGAATGGAAAGAACGAACTGATCGCGAACGGAGAACCAATACTGGTAAAACAGATCCATGGGACCGAGGAACGCTATGGTCTTCGTTTCATGGACATTACTGTCGGTTGGTGGAACAGCACGGAAGAACGGGAGTTGGACGTAAAAGTGATCCTGGATACGCTTTCAACCGAAGGCCCGGCATTACCGGGTATCCGCATGCGTGAACTCAGCAAAGCAGTAGTGGCCGAGTGTGGCGAGACGACAAAAAGTGGTCGCTTCAAATTCCTGAAACAGGATCCTTATGCCAATGCATTACAAGTGAAGTATGCGTATGCCGTTACGGCCCACAAAGCGCAAGGTGGCCAATGGAATACGGTCTTCGTTGACCAAGGGTATGTGACCGAGGAAATGATCGATACCGAATATGTACGGTGGTTATACACCGCAATAACACGTGCTACACAGAAACTGTACTTGCTCAATTTTCACCCGCGATTCTGGGGTGAGGTTGAAGGGGACTGAACGGAAAAAAGTTTGACCGTATCAAGACTGATGGGTGAAGCCAAGCTGATCAAATGCTCTGTTCCGATATGCCATGTACGCACGTGGTATTCCAAAGCAGCCATTTCAACAAATACTTCGTGTGTGATGGTGTTGTTATTCACTAATGCGTCCACTCGCAATACGCTAAGGTCATCCATGATGCCTACGCCACTCGCCTTTAAAACTGCTTCTTTGCGTGTCCAAAGCTCAAGAAAACGGCGTTTCGCATCGGGTGCTTTCGACATATCCACGATCTCTTCCGGCGTGAAGTAATATTCACTGACGGACGCATGATCCACTTTGCGGGTCATCGTCTCAACGTCCGCACCGATCTCATTACCCAACGTAAAAGCGACGAATACAGCGTCCTTTGTGTCGCTAAGATTGAATTGTAATCGGCTCTTCGCGAGGAATGGTTTTCCGTAGTCACCACGTTCCATTACAACCAAGGCAGGGTCGAGATCCAAATAAACTCCAAGAAGTTCTCTGAGCCAGCCATGTCCTAACACGAAACGCTCCTTATCCTTCTCGAACCGGAACCTGTCTGCACGCGCGTGCTCGGCCGAGTCCAATAACTCCCAATATTGTTCGGCCTTGTTCCTCAATTGGTCCACGGTAGCGAACCAAGCATGCACCGCGTCGGGTTCCAAGATGCGCGATACTGTGTCCTCGAAGGCATGTACCTGCACAGGCTCACAACGCACCACTAACGAACGACCAACCCTTGACATGGATGCAAAGCAAGAACAAATAGCGCGTGCATGAACCTTGTTCGCTGTATCGTTGAATTGATCGAAAAGGACATAAGACTATACCGCTTCCACCGCATGCTTGCTTACTGCAAGATCAATGCTGATAGCGAGCTCCTTCACAAGTTGTTTCACCTCAGGGTCCTTTATGAGGCTATAGTGGTCGCCCGGTAATTCGTGCACATGCAGTTGCCCCTTGACCAATTTGGCCCAGCCCATATCCAGAACACCTGGACTCTTTTTCGCCTTGAACACGGTAACAGGGCCGTTATACAATTTGGGGGTGTAGATCTGCAATGCTTTATCGTACGTATCAATGATGTGGAAGTGGCGCAATTTCGGCGTTACGATGCGTCCCTTGTTCTGCTCACGTTTCACCAATTGTCGCATGATCACACGTTTCATTGGTTCGTAGACCTTTTCCTCTTGGCGCATAACTGCGATATAGTCTTCTGGCGCGAACGTATCGAACATGGCCAGCAACGGAACTTCATGCCCCTCTGCAGCAAGTTGACAAGCCATTTCGTACGCAACAATGCCACCGAATGAATAACCGCTCAGCAAGTAGGGGCCGATCGGACGTACGGTCTTCATTTCGTTAATGAAATGCTTTGCAATGTCCTCTACCGTTGTGAATTCCATCGGTGATCCGTCTTCACCTTGGTGAGCGAAACCATAGAATGGTTGGTCGTTTCCGAGGTATCGAGGTATGAAGTGATTTGCTTCATCGCCGTTCACACAGAAGAAAGGAATACGATCACCTTCCGGCTGAATTGCCGATAAACTGGTCCATTTCACATTGGTCCCCGCGCTGCCCAGCAGTTTCGAGAACAACGAGATCGTCGGAGCTTGGAACAGTGAATTCAACGCCAGTGAGATCCCGAAACGTTCTTCCACCTGAGCTAACAACTGGATCCCGATCAATGAGTGACCACCAACGTCGAAAAAATTATCGTGAACGCCGATACGTTTAACACCAAGTAATTTACCCCAGATCACGGCCAACGCAGTTTCTTGTGGATCACGGGGAGCAACGTATTGCGCATGCATTGTCTGTGAACGTAGTTCGGGAACGGGCAATGCACGCTTGTCCACTTTGCCATTCGCGTTCAACGCAAAGCTTGGTAGGACCATGAATGCAGTAGGTATCATGTGCCCTGGCAGGCTGTCACGCAGGTGTTCACGCACACTAGCGATCAACTCCTCTTGTGCATCAACGGCTTGTTCAATATCGTCAATGGCTTTTGGCACGAGGTAAGCGACCAGCTGCTTTGCCCCGGGCATATCGCTTCGTACCATTACAACATTATCCTTTATATCTGCATGTGTGCCTATCGCATTTTCGATCTCTCCCAATTCCACGCGGAAACCACGCACTTTCACTTGGTCATCGGTACGACCTATGAACTCTACATTGCCATCAGCTAACCACCGGACGAGATCACCGGTCCTGTACATTTTTGCGCCGGGCTTTTTGCCGAACGGATCATCAACGAACCGCTCCTCCGTAAGATCCGGTCTTTTCCAATAGCCGAGTGCTACGCCGTCACCCCCGGCATACAATTCGCCTTTTTCGCCAATACCAACTGGTTTCATGTCACCATTCAGGATATGGACCGTGGTGTTATTCAATGCTTTGCCGATCGGGACTCCACCCCGTATGGCAATTTCGTCATTGATCACATAGCAACAAGTGAATGTCGTATTCTCGGTTGGTCCGTATCCGTTGATCAAGACACCAGGGCCAACAACACGCAAAGCACGCGCAACATGCGGAACGCTCAGTACGTCACCTCCGGTAAGGATATGTTTCAACCCTTTCAGTTTTTCGACATGCTCATCCACCATCAGGTTGAATAGGCCTGCGGTGAACCACACGGAAGTAACGTTGTGTTGCTTAATCGTTTCAACGATCTCGAGCAAAGTCGGCTTTTGTTGCGGTTGAAGGACCAATTTTCCTCCATTCAACAAAGCACCCCAAAGCTCTAATGTGGAAGCATCGAAGGATATATTCGAAAGTTGCAGAAAAGAAATGTCCGGACCGAAGCTTAAATAATTCTGGTTATGTACCAATCGGATGATCGCACGCTGCGGTACGATAACTCCTTTCGGTTGTCCGGTTGAACCGCTTGTATACATAATGTAAGCGGCGGAATCCACTTCGCCGATCGATGTCGTAGCTGCTGTATTCGAATGAACGATGTCTTCCAGAAATATCGTTCTGGCACTATGTGCTGGCAAAGCATCTTTCAATGGCCGTTGTGTCAATAGCACATTTACTGAAGTGTCCTTGAACATGAACGCCAATCGCTCAGCAGGGTAGCTGGGGTCGAAGGGTACGAAGGACGCCCCACAGCGCATGATCGCGATCATGGAAGCCACCATATCGGTGCAACGCTCCGTACAAAGTCCAACCGGATCACCGGCTTTAACACCAGCTGCGATAAGTGTTCCTGCTAGTGTATTAACGCGGATCTGAAGTGCAGCATATGTCGTAGTATTCTGGTTGAGGACCACAGCGGTGCGGTCACCGTATTTCGCAACAACTTCATCGAACAATTGTCCAATGTTCTTATTCAGAGGGATCTCCGTCTCAATGCCCTTCCATTCCGCTTTTGGCGCTTCACCTTTATGCTCATTCGCCAAGTCGTTGATCAATTCCGAAATAGGCGAAGCAGCACTACGGTTGATCTGTCTCACCAGTTCGCTGAACTGGTCCATCCAACCACGGATAGTTGCTGCATCGAATAGATCGGTGTTGTAGCTCCATTCCAATACCAAATGATCATCCTTCCCCGTTGCGTTCAAGAATAATTCGAAATTCTCGAAGGCGCGCGGGTTACTTTCAAAACGATGGACGAGGCCGTCAAAAGCCACACCGTCATCCATATTCATATCAATGTTGAACACCACCGGTGCTAGCGGAATACGGCCCGGTTGACGAGGAACACGGAGCTTGCGCAGCAGCGTTCCGAAGGTGTATTTCTGATTGTCGAACGCATCCAACACGCCTGTCCGTCTCGCTTTCAGGTGTTCAGCGAATGGTCTTTCCTCGTCGATCCTGCTATGCAATGCAAGTAGATTCACACAGTGGCCGACCAGGTGTTTCATATCAAGGTCGCTCTGGCCGGCAGCGGGTAGGCCCACAACGATATCGCTGTCACCTGTGAGTTTGTACAGCAGGATCTCGAACGATGTCAGTAGGGTGGTAACGAAGCTTGCGCCATTTCGTGTAGCTACCTCTTTCAATCCGCGCACCAGATCGGGAGCCATCTCAAGATCGATACGATCTCCCTTGTATGTTTTTTGTTTCGGTCGAATGCGATCAACGGGCAGATCCAATTGGGGTAACGGTCCTTTATAAAGATCCATCCAATATTGTTCTACCGCAGCATGTTCCGTGCTTTTCGCAAAATCGATCGTCGCTAACACGTACTCGCTCAACGGCACGGCTGGCGGAAGTTTTAGCACACCACCTTTCTTGTGTGCATTGTACAACGCGCTGATCTCAGCCATCATTATACCTAGGCTCCACCCATCAATGAGTATGTGGTGTCCGCTCAGGCGCAGTACATATTCATCTGCACGCATGCGCATGATGGAAACCCGGAATAGTGGACCGTTCACCAGGTCGAACGGTGTGGTCATATCCTTATGGGCTATGGCCTTAAGTTCCTTATTCCGTTCCTCTTGACCCAGTGCATGCAGGTCTGAATATCCGATCGCTACTTGAACTTCATCAAAAACGATCGTACGTGTTCCGTTCGTATTCAGCACTGCACGCAGTGCTTCATGACGGCGCACCAGATCGATCAGTGCAAGTTCGAGTGATGCCCGGTCTAGTTTGCCGGTAAGGATCAATGACACACTTTCATTGTACGCGCAATTGGCATCAACTCCCATCACGGAAGCAACATACACCTCGCGTTGGGCTTCGGTGGTTGGTAAAATGCGTTCGATCACCGGTCCTTTGAACGGGTCGAAATCCACTATTACCTGTTTGGTATCTGCTACGAATTTCTCCATACTGCCTCACTTTCAATTATCGGCCAATTCTAACATTATGAATTTCCCTTCACGTTCAGGATCTGGCAAGAACCAAGCTGGGTCGCCTTTAGGAGTACGCCCTAATCGTGCGCCAGCGATCGGTGCGTCGGATGCTTCAAGAACGCGCTCGCTCATTTTCCGAGCGTGACCATTCAACGAATTGTTGATCACTTGGATCGGATACGTACGTTTCGGCATAAAGCACGAAGCACGCAATTCAACACACACCTTTTCCACCGTTGCAATAATGAACTCGACATCGACCTCAGTATGGGCCGTGGTCAGGAAATGCGGGAAATCAAGGACGTGCACTCCGTGGTAACGCATTAGCAGGAAGAAGAGTTCCGTGTAGTTCACACTTTCATCATACTTCGTTTTGAATGCACTTCCGAAATTAACCCATCGGTAGGGTAGTACGTATTGATCGAATAGGCCGTTCACACGTTCCACCATATTCTCGGTCATGGTGTTCAGTCGTTCCTGCAACGCGGGACCCTCATCCTTCATATGCACAAGTGCGGCTTTAGCAGCGGCCATGGTCAAAGGGTGACGTACGAATGTTCCTGCGAAATAGGTAACGCCTGAAGGCGGAACGCTGTCATCGCCGAACTGCCAATGGCCACCATCCAGAGCATCCATCCATTTGCTGGACCCTATCATTGCTCCAATAGGTAGACCGCCACCGATCACTTTGCCGTAGGTCCCGATATCCGCTTTAATACCGAACAGCGCTTGCGCCCCATTCGGGTGCATGCGGAAACCGGTTATCACTTCGTCGAAGATCAAAGCCGTTTCATGTTGCTTTGTAATAGCACGCACTTCGCGCAGGAAATCCACCGGACGGAACTCCATACGGCGGCTTTGCACTGGCTCAACCAGAACTGCCGCAGCTTCATGGCAGCGCTGCTTGATGATCTCGAGACTTTCGGGTGTGCCGTAATCCAGGATCAACATGTTCTCCACCGCCTCTGGCATGATACCTGGCGCTCCTGGATAGCTTTTTTTGCTCTTGCTACCACGGATGATCACCTCGTCATTGATCCCGTGGTAGGATCCTGCGAATGCAATGATCAAGTGCCGTCCAGTTACCGTACGGGCCATCCGCATTGCGCCAAGAACCGCTTCGGAACCGGTATTGCAAACTGCGGCGCGTTCACCCCCTGTAAGCTCGCATAGAAGTTTGCTGACGTCCGCAGCAAGCGGATGCATTGGACCGATCTCGATGCCAGCATCCAACTGCTTGTGACATTCCTTCTTGATGAATTCAGGCATGTAACCGAACATGGAAGAACCGAAACCGCTGAGGATATCAACGTATTCGTTGCCATCAAGATCCCACAAGTGGCAACCTTCGCTACGGTCAACAACTACTTGATAGACCAGTTCTTTCGTTTGCGGTTTGAAGCCCGTTACAACGCGCGGGTCGGCCATTGGCAAACGGTTCTCTTGCGTAAATGCTTTGCTCTTTGCTGTTTTCGCAACGTAGCGTTCTACGAATTCATTGTACCAGGCCCGTTGCTCTGGCGAGAAGTCATCCAGTTTTTCTTTCACGATCCGAGCTTGTGCACCGAATACTTTTTTCAGCTCCGGAGCATCTTCGAAAGCATTCGTAACTGCATCGGCGCCAGCGGAAGGTGTGGCTGCACTATTACTGCCACTCGCTACGGACCCTGCGCTTTGACTGCCAACATGCGGCAACAAATGATCAGCTAGTTTGTCCAAGTTCGGCAGTTCTTCATTCAACTGGCGGAAGGAGATCTTGACTCCGAATTTGCGGCTCAAGGACGTTGCTACTTGAGTAAGGAATAAAGAATCCAGACCCATTTCAAGGAACGTCTCTTCAGGGCTTGCTTCTGCCAGCTCAAGACCGGAACTTTCCTCCAGTAACGTTTTGATCTGCTGGATCAAATTTTCTTTTGGTGACAGGTTCGCATCCCCCGCATTCGCAACAGGCGCTTCAATCGTGGTGGAAGCAATAGCATGCCCACCCGCCGCGATCATGGCAACTGGATCCACCCAATGGCGAACGCGTTCGAATGCATAGGTCGGCATGGAAATGCGATGCCGCACTTCGCGTTGGTAGAATTTGCTGCGATCGATCTCGATACCACTTTGCCATAGACCACCAACGGCTTTCAGCAACAACCCCAGTTCGGCACCTTTGCCCGATTCCGCACCCAATGAGGAAACTGCAACTTGGCGTTTAGGATCGGTACTTTGCTGGCGTGCGAGCGTGCTGGCCGTGGTGCGCGGACCAACTTCCAACATGACACGATCGCCTTGTTCCCAACCGAACTTCACGGCTTGTGCAAAGCGTACGGTAGCGCGCAAATGCCCGCTCCAATATTCGCTGGACATGGCTTCTTCATCCTTCAACCATTCCGCAGTAACGGTACTGATGATCGGAATGCGCGGTGCATTCAAAACAATGTCGTCCACAATGCGCTCGTAAGGCACGACCATGGGTTCCATCATAGGGCTATGGAACGCGTGGCTGGTCATTAGCAACTTACAATTGACGCCTTCTTTTTCGAGTTCAGCTTGCAAGGTTGCAATGGCTTCTTTTGGTCCACTTGCGACACATAATTGAGGGCCATTATTCGCTGCAATGCTGCAATCAGCAGGCAAGCGTTGTGCAATATCTTCTTCCGCAGCACGCACGCTTAGCATGGATCCACTTGGGAGCGCCTGCATCATACGCCCACGGTTCGCAACCAGCGTAACAGCATCCTTCAGTGAGAATACACCGGCCAAGCAAGCTGCAGCGAACTCCCCAATACTATGACCGAGCATGGCCTCTGGAACAATCCCCCAATGCATCCAAAGCTTGGCTAAGCTATAGTGCATCGTAAAGAGTGATGCTTGGGTGTAAATGGTCTGCTTTAATTGTTCCGCTGCCTCTTCTTCTTTACCTACTGCGGGGAACATGATCGCTTTAAGATCCACATCGAGTGCAGTATTGAACAGGTTGATGCACTCATCGAAATGCTGCGCGAAAATGGGTTCGCTCGCATATAGGTCGCGGCCCATATTCACATATTGTGAACCTTGGCCAGGGAACATGAACACTACGCCAGGTGAAGCTTCATAAAGCTCACGCGTACCCATTGCATTGGTATCCTTATTTGCAATGGCATCAATTACCTCTTGGTGAGTTCCTCCAACTATTATGCGCCGGAATTTGAATGATCTTCTACCGACCTTCAGGGTATAAGCGGCATCCGCCAAAGAGGCTTCAGGATGTTTTTCCAACCAGGTGCGGAGGTTCTCCGTCATGGCATCCAAACTCACCTTCGTCTTTGCGCTGAGCTGAAAAACCTCTTTACTACGCGAATTGCTCGATACTTTTGGCGACGGACCTTCTCCGAGGATCACGTGGGCATTCGTGCCACCAACACCGAATGCTGAAACTCCTGCAATACGAGGTTTTGAGGTACGCGGCCATTCAATGTTCTCATCTGCCACGCGGAACGGACTATTGCCGAAGTCTATCGCTGGATTAGGTGTTTCAAAACCGTAATTCGATGGGATCACGCCATTCTTCAACGCCAAAGCGGTCTTCATTAATCCCGCGACCCCTGCTGCCGCGGTAAGGTGTCCGATATTGCTTTTTACGGAACCGATCGCACACCAATGCGGATCGCCGGTAACTGGGGTGATCTCAGCGGAACGGAACGCTAGTGTCAATGCTTCCACCTCAATTGGGTCACCCAACGGCGTAGCTGTACCGTGTGTTTCCACATACGTGATCTCGCTCGGTTGCACATTGGCATCCGCATGCGCCATTGCGATCACTTCAGCCTGGCCGCGAACACTAGGTGCGGTAAAGCTGGCCTTATCGCTGCCGTCGTTATTCAGTGCACTACCTTTAATTGTCGCGTAAATATGATCGTTATCGCGAATAGCATCATCCAACCGTTTCAGGACTACAACACCCACCCCATCACTGAAACTGGTTCCTTTACCGTTGGCATCGAATGTTCGTGTGCTGCCATCCGGGCTATACATACCACCTTCGTTGTACAGAACGCCGCTATTGATCGGAACAGTGACCGCAACACCACCGGCAAGCGCCATGTCACATTCGCCATTGCGTAACGCATGCGTCGCTTGCGCGATAGCGACCAATGATGTGCTACACGCAGTATGGATGCTTAAAGCTGGTCCACGGAGATCGAATTCAAAGGCCAAGCGTGTTGCGATATAATCCTTCTCATTGGCGGTCATCACCTGGAAATCGCCAACTTGTTCGATCAACTCGGGGTGCCCGATCACATTTTTCGTGAAGTAGGTATTATTACCCATGCCCGCATACACGCCGATCAACCCGTCGAATTGAGCGGGGTCATAAGCTGCATCTTCCAATGCGGACCAAGCGGCTTCCATGAATACACGTTGCTGCGGATCCATCAATGCCGCCACGCGCGGATTGATCCCGAAGAACCCTGCATCGAACTTATCCGCATCGGTGATCACACCACGTGCACGAACATAATCCGGGTCATTCCGAAGATCATCGTTAACGCTGGGGTCCAGTTCCTCCTTGCTCCATGTCGTAATGCCGTTCTTTTTTTCCAGTAGGTTCTTCCACAATTCCTCAACGCTTGGAGCTCCAGGGAAACGACCATACATTCCCACAATGGCGATCTCACTACGACGATCCGTGTCGTAAGCCTCTCGACGTGCCCGGGCCATTTCTGAAGGTGATTTACCACTGCTGCCGCCTTCCAAATATTCAGCACATGCTTTTACTGTAGGATGCTGGTAAAGCTTAACGATAGGCAATGCCAAGCCGCGGCTTTCAAGTTGGGCAACGCACTGTATGCTCAACAATGAGTTGCCACCAAGATCAAAGAAATTATCATTGATGCCGACTTTGTCCACACCGAGCAACGCGGCCCAGACCGCAGCAACGGCTTCTTGTAATTGGGAAGAAGGTCGGGCATAGGCCACGTCGAGGTCAGGTCGCTTAACATCCGGAATAGGCAAGGCTTTACGATCGATCTTGCCACTAGGCGTACGTGGCATTTCAAGTACCTTGACGAAAGCAGAAGGCACCATGTAGTCGGGCAAAAGTGCACCGAGGTGTTTGCGCAGATCATTCGTTGAGATCGACTTTTTCGCAACAAAGTAGCCTACCAGTCTTTTTAATCCGGGGGTGTCTTCGCGCACGGTTGCAACGGCTTGTTCGATGTCGCTATGTTTCTCCAGCGCGACCTCAACCTCACCTAGTTCGATGCGATAGCCGCGAACTTTTACTTGTCCATCGATCCGGCCCTTGAAATCAATGTTCCCATCGGGTAGCTCAACCGTACGGTCGCCCGTTCTATAGAGGCGCCCTCCATCGGTGAATGGGTCATTCAAGAATCGCTCCGCGGTAAGGTCATCACGACCGATATATCCTTTGGCAACGCATGCACCACCGAGATAAAGTTCGCCCTCTTCGCCTTTGGCGACCGGTTGCATCTTTTCATCCAGAATGAGCAACTTCACGTTGTCGATCGCCTTACCGATGTTCGGCAGGTCAGGCCAAAAGGAAGGGTCCCCTTTCAATTCCAATTCACTGACGACGTGCCCTTCAGTAGGTCCGTATTGGTTGCAGAAACGACAACCCGGTAGTTGCTTGAAGAGATCGGCAATTGCTGGAGTGATCTTCAACTGTTCCCCACTGGTGAATACCTCAAGCAATGAAGATGGAATTTCGCCGGTGCGTTGAACTGCTTCCGCCAAATATTGAAGGGCAACAAAAGGAACAATGATCCGGTTGATCCCCTGAGCAATGATCTTGCGCAAGAGTTGCGAAGAATTCAGTCGGTCCTCATCGGTGATCAGGACCAACGTACCGCGTTGCGCGAACGTGGTAAATAGTTCCTGAAAGCTAACATCGAAACTGATCGGTGCGAATTGCAACGTTTTCGCACCTTCCTTCAGAACAGAAGTACGTATTTGCCATTCGATCAAGTTGATCAGTGGGGCGTGGTGCATGGAGACACCTTTAGGCCTACCTGTACTGCCGGACGTGAACAGAACGTAACAGAGGTTGCTGGGTTTTGCGGGAGAGGGGCCTTTGAAAGGAGTAAGGGTCTCAAGGTCAAGTTCGTCCAGCAGAACGACCTTTACGCTCATGCCAGTGAACAGGTGCTGGTGTGCCCGGTCCGTAATTACCACCGGTGGAGCCGCATCTTCCATCATCAGGGAAATGCGGTCCGAAGGGTAGTTAGGGTCGATCGGTACGTATGCAGCTCCACTGCGGAGTATTGCTAAGACGCTGATAACAAGGTCAATTGAGCGATCCAAGCAAATGGCTACGGTTTTGTCAGGTCCAGCTCCTGCCTTTGAAAGTAGGGTCGCAAATCGACGCGAACGAGCGTCCAGGTCAGCATAGCTAAGGTTTGCATTTCCTTCAATAAGTGCAATGACTTCGGGCTCTTTGGCAACACTTTTGTCAAAGAGCTCGAGCAGATTCTTGCGGTGGGTCATAGGGATCGTGGTGGTATGTGCTGAGAGTACACCATGTTCCCGCTCATGATCAGAGGTTTTCACATCTCCGACCATGGCTGGAGCATATCTATTTGTTCACTTTATCGGCTTTCATACGAAAAGAGGGAACCATGAGTTGCAGTACGACTAGGAGGTCGATGACAAGATAGGGATCAAAAAAAGAACTAAATATGCTGAAGACCACCTATTGGCCGAAAAGTTATACCCATTCGTCGTCAATATTCCTTGTTTCATCGTAAGTGATGGGTGGTGTCCTGCATTTTCGAATGTGAATTCCACATTGGCGCGAACTCGGAAGAGTGTAACCTGTCCAACATCGGTTGGTTAGTAACTTCTTGAATTAGCTCACTAGTTTCTATCTTCGCCGCCCTTTGATGCTAGCCTTAATAAGATCAACTCTCCTAGTTCTGGTCGTTCTGTGTTTAACGATCACGAGCGATGCCCAGACCTTGGGTCACGATCGTTCGGTCCAAATGTGGGTTACGGCCCAAGCCGCTCCAGCACGCATAAGCCTCAATTGGAAGCCACATAATAACACTACAGGTTTCCAGGTCTATCGTAAACTGAAGGGTGGGACTTCATGGGGTGCAGCACTTGCGAATTTGGATGCTGGTAGCTTAAGTTACATTGATAACTCGGTCCAAGTAGGCGTTTCCTATGAATACAAGGTCATTCGAACTACCTCGAATCTCGGAAATGGTTATGGATATACCAACAGTGGTATCGAGTTGCCCATGGTCGAAGCGCGCGGCAAGCTCATTCTAATGGTTGATGACTTCTATTCATCTGCGCTCACATCCCAGTTGAATCAACTTCAAAGCGATCTGGAAGGAGATGGTTGGACCGTAATTCGTCATGACGTAAGCCGGTCCTTGCCAGTGCCTTCCGTGAAGGCACTCGTGGTTGCGGATTATAACGCTGATCCCACGAAAGTTAAGGCCGTATTCATTGTGGGTCATGTTCCGGTACCGTACTCCGGGAGTTTGGCACCTGATGGGCATGGCGAGCATTTTGGGGCTTGGCCTGCGGATGTTTATTATGGAGATGTAAATGGTACTTGGACCGATAATTCTGTAGGAAATGCGGGTGCTTCGTGGCCTCGCAATCATAATGTAATAGGAGACGGCAAGTTTGACCAAACGTCGATACCCAGTGACGTGGAGTTAGCTGTTGGAAGGGTGGATATGTACGACCTGCCCACATTCAGCGCCTCAGAAACTACGTTGTTGGGCAATTATCTGACCAAATTGAGCAATTGGAAACGTAAAGTGTTCACTGCGAACGGACGTGCTCTCATCGATGACAATTTTGACGGTTACTCGGATGCGTTCTCTCAGAACGGCTGGAGAGGATTTGGTCCTTTGGTACATCCAGATAACGTTCAGGATCTGGATTATTTCGGCACATTGTCCAACCAGAGCTATTTGTGGAGCTATGGATGCGGTGGTGGTTGGTTCTCAGGTGCCAATGGAGTGGGTAGTTCATCCGATTTTTCCAGCAATAATGTGCAAACAGTATTCACCATTTTGTTTGGATCTTATTTCGGTGATTGGGATAACACGGATAATTTCCTCCGTTGTGCATTGGCCTCCGGGAATACCCTTACGAACTTCTGGGCTGGATATCCGAATTGGTATGTGCAGCACATGGGTATGGGTGAGACCATTGGTTATGGTACGGTGTTGAGTCAGAATAATGGCGACGGACATTACGAGCCGGCCAATTGGCAAGCTGGTCGGATCCACATTGCACTTATGGGTGACCCAACATTGCGGATGCATATTGTTGCACCACCCAGCGATGTTTCGCCCCTTGTCAGTGGATCAACAGTGAATGTGTCTTGGAATGCTTCCAATGAGACCGTTATAGGATATCATGTTTATAGAAAGGTTGGTACGGCACAATCGTGGGAACGCCGCACCGCTACTGCTGTAACCGGGACTTCATTTGCGGATAACGTAAGTGGTATCAGCGGATCTGTTCGTTACATGGTGCGTGCCTTGAAACTGCAGATCGGACACAGCGGGAGTTACTACAACTTGAGCCAAGGGGCATTCGGAGTTACGAATGTGTCAGGAGTCGTCACAGATTGCTTGGGTGTTGTGAATGGACCAGCAGGACCTGGAACTCCTTGCAACGATAACAATGGCTGTACGATCAATGATACATTCAATGCAACATGTCAATGTGTAGGAACACCATTGCCCTGCTCAGATGGCGATCCATGTACTGCGGATGGTTGTGCTGATGGAGTTTGCGTATTCACTCCTTTGCCCGATGGTGATGGTGACGGGACCTGTGATCTATCCGATGGTTGCCCAACGGATCCGAATAAGACGAGCCCAGGGAACTGTGGTTGTAATAATCCTGAACCAGGTAGTGCCTGTGATGATAACAACCCGAATACTGTTGGAGATATCGTACAGCCCAATTGTAGCTGCCTGGGCTTAATGAATGATTGTCTTGGAGTACTTGGTGGAACTGCTTTACCGAATACGCATTGTGATGATGATGATGCACTCACAGGTAATGATCGATGGAATTCTTCTTGTGAATGTGTTGGGCTGTTGATCGATTGCGCCGGGATCCCGGGTGGAACGGCACTGCCGAATAGTCCGTGCAATGATGGGAATCTTCTTACAGCAAATGATGCTTGGAATGATGAATGTCAATGTATTGGAGAGCCAGTTGATTGCCAAGGGCAGCCCAATGGTCCGAACCTACCGGGAACTCCATGCGATGATAATGATCCGCTAACTGGGAATGACCTCTGGACGACCAACTGCCAATGCGCGGGAGTTCTGATCGATTGCAACGGAATTCCAGGCGGTGGTGCGGTGATGGATATGTGCGGTGTCTGTGGCGGACAGAATGATTGTGTGGATGGCAATATTTGTGTGGTTCTTGGCGAAACAGGTTCGAACCCGGATGGAGAAGAATCTGAAAGTGGTGATGTATACATGAACGCAGGTTCGCTGGACCTGATCCGAGATGGGTCGACGGGTGAATGGCGCGGGAATCAATTGATCGGCATGCGATTCAGCAATATCATTGTCCCCAATGGGGCGGTCCTTATAGAAGCACATGTTCAATTCACTGCCCGTGGCTCAGGTGATCTTGATCAATGTGAGCTCTTTGTTGCTGCGCAAGCTGCCGATAACGCTACAGTACTGAGTTCAAGTGTGAGTGATCTGAGTACACGTGAACGTACCACACAGGTTGCATGGTCACCTCCCCAATGGATACAGGCAAATGAAGCTGGTCCGGGGCAACGCACACCAGATCTTAGCCTAGCGTTGACCGAGGTATTTGGCCGGTCTGGATGGCAGCCGGGTAATTCGTTGGTTATACTGTTGAATGGAACCGGCCGTCGATCCGCATGGAGTTATGACCAGGACCCATCGAAGGCCGCACGCCTCTGCATTTCTTACCAATTACCCGGACCATTAATTGATTGTATGGGTGTTGAAGCTGGTACTGCATTGCCAGGGACACCTTGTGATGACAATGACCCGGATACAGGAAACGATAGTTGGTCATCCGTTTGTACTTGTGTAGGGGTGCCGTTGGATTGTATGGGAATTCCGGGCGGCACGGCAACAGAAGGTTTGCCATGTGACGACGGAGATGTAACAACGGGTAACGATAGTTGGACCGCAGATTGCAATTGCGCGGGCTTGCCGTTGGATTGTGCTGGAATACCCGGTGGTACTAGCGTATCGGGAACGGCATGTAATGATGGGTCCATTCTGACCACGAACGACACCTATGGTGCTGACTGTATTTGCATCGGAACCCCAGTAGATTGTAATGGGTTGGAGAATGGTCCTGCAATACCTGGATCACCTTGTGATGATGGCGATCCTGATACAGGAAATGATCTATGGAATACGTCGTGCTCATGTGCGGGTGTTCCGTATGACTGTAATGGTGTCCCTGGTGGTTCAGCAGTTCCAGGTCAACCATGTGATGACGGTGATGCCACTACAGGAGATGATACTTGGGCTTCTGGTTGCAACTGTGTTGGATTACCTCTTGATTGCGTTGGAGTGCCAGGTGGCACAAGTATTCCGGGATCACTCTGTGATGATGGCGACCCGGACACCGGTCTTGATCGATACGGGGATGATTGCACGTGCATTGGCCAAGCTTACGACTGTGCGGGCGTACCCGGAGGTGCCGCAATTGAAGGCACATCTTGTGATGACGGTGATGCAACCACAGGAGCCGATACGTTGGATGCTACATGTAATTGTGTAGGTCAGCCACTGGATTGTGAAGGTGTTCCAAATGGTAATGCAGTATCTGGTACTTCATGTGATGATGGAGATGCAACTACTGGCAATGATCAATGGAATGCTCAGTGCAATTGTGTTGGGCTACCGTTGGATTGTTTCAACGTGCCCGGTGGATCCGCAGTTCCTGGATCACCGTGCGATGATGGAAATGCGGCAACAGGCAATGATTCATGGACGGTTAATTGCGCTTGCGTCGGGTTGATCAATGACTGCGCAGGTGTGCCTGGAGGTGCCGCGTTACCCGGAAGTCCGTGCAACGACAACGATCCGAATACCATCCTGGATATGTGGAGTTTTAATTGTCTATGCGTTGGACAACCCTTGGATTGTGCAGGCGTGGCAAACGGAACGGCATACGTTGATGCTTGTGGAATATGTGCCGGTGGCACGACAGGTATCCTGCCTGATCCCGACAGCGATTCTGATCTGGTTGTGGATTGCATTGATAATTGTTCTACTTCGTCCAATGCCTTACAGGGCGATTTTGATCAGGACGGGGTAGGCGATGTGTGCGATAATTGTCCTTGGGTCGCGAATGCTGATCAACTCGATAGTGATAATGATGGTGTTGGTGATGTTTGTGTTGGGATAGGAGTGGAAGAGATGGAAGGCATACAGCCGTTATCGGTCTATCCGAATCCAACCCGTGGGCAAGTTCGCATTGTAGGCGCTTCACCTGAAGCACGTCGGATCGTATTCTATGATATTTCCGGGGCCAAGGTCCAGGAACAGACTTATGCTCCTGTTGTAGATATCGAGAACCTTGCGGTTGGTACCTATCAGTTGTGGGTCTTGAACATCAACGGAATGCCTGTCGGCCGAGCTAGGATCGTCCGAATGTAAAGGCAGACCATCTCGAATTATATTTCATTGATTTATGGATGGTCTCCTACTATTGGGTCGATCATTGTTTTATTCCGTCTGGAACCGATAGTTGATCGACAGGCAGGAACACCTTGCAAAAGCGGTGGTCAGGAGGTCCACTGATCCGAACTTCAAATTATTGGTGTAATAGACAAAACGAATGGCTTTTGGGAGACGTTTGTCTCTAATGGACAAAACGAATGGCGAGTTATCAACCGTTGTTGGAGAACCTAATTGCGATTCTGATCTTTGGGTGTCTGGCGAAACGGAAGTAGGCTCTGCTGGAGAGCAACCTGCCAGGGATAAACCTGATGACTGAGCGATGATCGGATGGGAACGGAACCTTCGGATCAACCGTTCCCATCGCGAGGTCCGCATGCCTTCAAAAACTCATCGATAAATTTTTGTTTCCGGAGTCAAGGAGAGGCCATTGTGATTGCGAAGCTTGTTCTTCAGGTCTGCGAAGTAGCCATCTATTGCATTGGTGGTGTTGGGAATATCCAGTTCAGGATAGTCGTACCAAGTGAACAACCAAGGCAGATTGCACGATAGGCTCCGGTGTGCGCTCCGCAGGCGACCGTGCGTATAACGTGACTTGCCGGTGGTTGATTCCACAGTTCGTTCAGCGAGGAAGGCCTTCCATTTGGTATGCCATAGTTGTAGACCCCCAGTGAAGCTTTCCTTATCGGTCTTCTTCAGCATCTGTGTCAATTGGCGCAGCTCAATGGCTGCTGGCAACTTGGGCTTTCTAGTGAGATAGCGGGTAATGATCGCTACTTGATGAAATTGGCACATTTGCACCGGGATTCCTCTGCAGAGTTGCAACAGGCCTCGTCGGCCATCACAAACAACGGCGCTTATCTCCACGCCTTGTCCACGAAGGAATTTCAGACCATCCGCATAAAGCTGGTTGGTCTCATGTTTTACGTATTTCCTATACAGGACTGTGCCTGTAGTTGCATCCCTGAACACCATTACACCGAAGGTTCTCCCGAAGTAGGTCGTATCCATTAAAACCACGGCTGAAGATGGCAGAACAGCCTTGGCTTCAGTGCCTGTGTATTTGTCCAACGTCCGCTGTATGGTCCGAATAGAACAACCATACTTGAGAGCCAACTGCCTGTAAGTCTGTTTGCCAGCTTGATACTCAAACCATAGTTCTTCGGGCTGCTTTGTTTGGCCGCCTAAAAATTGCTTACCACAAGTGCGGCAACGGTACCGTTGCTTACCCCGAACCTGGCCGTATTTGTTAATAACTGGACCACCACACAAAGAGCACTTTTTTGGTTCATGACCTTTGAAAGGCCTCTAACCTAAGCCAGGTAGGACTTTCAGAAGGTTTTACCATTCGTTTTGTCCATTAACCCAAATTATTTTTTATCTGTTGATCCAACGGCTCTATCCCATGGAATGGGGTGATCCGTCCGTTGTTTGATCAGTTTCAGCGAAATAGGCCATGTAACCCGTAGCACATTTCTACAGTAGAAGGTCCTGCCTGACCAAGGTGGACTTCAAGTAAATCCACTGCCATGCGATGAACTCGGCCTCGACTCCGTGTTCCACCAAAGTTGGGCAATTCTTTCAACTAAACCCAATTGCCCATGTTACGTCATGCGATCGCTTTAACCTGCTTGATCCTAAGTTTAACCGGATTTGGTCAAACACCCTCGGAGAGTGCAACGGTCAAACTATCTGCAGTAACACAAAGTAGCCCACCTCGAGTAACACTGAGCTGGGCCCCTGTATCCGGTGCAAGTACCGTTACGATCTATCGCAAGTTGCGATCTGCGACAAGTTGGGGTTCTTCGATTGCAACACCTTCTGCATCCGCAGGTCAGTACCAGGATAACGGTGTTAGCGTTGGAACCTACTATGAATACAAAGTGAAAGCCAACGGCGGAAGCAACGGCGACGGATACATCAGCTCCGGTATTGATGTGCCGCTTGAAGATTACAAAGGCAAGATCCTCCTTTTGGTGGACGCAACCTTAGCACCTCAGCTTGTGTCAGAGATCCAGCAGGTCGAAAGCGATCTGAAGGCCGATGGGTGGTCCGTGCTACGGAACGATGTTTCACGGACAGCCGCGGTAACGAGCGTACGCGCTATTGTTGTTGGGCATTACAACGCTGATCCGACCAACATGAAGGCGGTCTACATCATTGGACACGTTCCTGTGCCTTATTCCGGTAATGTAGCTCCGGACGGTCACACAAGTCACCAAGGAGCATGGCCATGTGATGGCTATTATGGTGAAATGAATGGGACTTGGACGGACAATAGTGTGTCCGTACAACAATCGCAGAACCCCTATAACTACAACGTGCCTGGCGATGGGAAATTCGACCAGAGTGATTTCCCTTCAAGTGTCGAATTGCAAGTGGGGCGGGTGGATATGTATGATATGCCTGCGTTCAGCACGAGCGAAGTGCAGTTGATGCGTAACTATTTGAACAGAGCGCATAGCTATAAGATCAAAGGGTGGGAGCCTCAAGTACGGGCCATGATCTTTGATAACCTACAGTGGGCTGGTGGAATACTAGCCGCCAGTGGGTGGCGGAGTATCGTGCCATTAGTAGGTGCCGCGAACATTTCAGCACCTTATCAATATGGTCCATCATTCCACAGTCAAATGAACGGACAAAGCTACCTATGGACATACTCAAGTGGTGGCGGTCTACAGCTGAATACGGATGGCGTTGTAACATTCAATGGTGCTGATAACATTGGCACCACGCAGGATTTTGCTGCTGCCACGAGTATGGGCGGAGTGTTCAACATGTCTTTCGGATCCTACTTCGGAGATTGGGACAACAAGAACAATTATTTGAAAGCACCGCTTGCACGTGGTGAAGCACTCACGAACGTATGGTCTTCGATCCCTGCCTGGTATTTCCAGAATATGGGCCTAGGCGACAACATCGGGTATAGTACATGGCTTACCATGAACAATACAAGTGCGTATACACCGCTTACGGATGGATGGCAAGGAACGATCGGTCGCAGCCATCTAGGATTGATGGGGGACCCCTCCGTTCGAATGAAGATGGTGAAGCCGCCTACGAATTTGGTGATCACCAATGCGGGTGGTAATGCCTCATTTTCATGGAATGCTGCTACTGAAACGGTGCTTGGTTATTACATCTATAAGATCGAAGCATCAGGTCAGATCATTAAATTGACTACTTCACCAATTACTGAAACATCCTATGTGAATGCGTCCATCCCATATACTTCAGGTCAAGAGTACATGGTAAGAGCGGTGAAGCGTGAAACGAATTTCAGTGGTACGTACATGAACCTTTCGTTGGGTGCGATCGCATCCGCTAGTGGATCTCCAATCGCTGATTGCCTCGGAGTTATCGGTGGCAGTGCTGTAACAGGCTCACCTTGTAACGATGGTAATGCTTGCACAACAGGAGATCTTTGGAATGCTAGCTGTCAATGTGTTGGGACGGCGAGTGGTGATACGGATAATGACGGTATTTGCAACGCACAGGACAATTGCCCGAACATTGCTGGTCAGATCGGTTCATCATGTAACGACAACAATGCCTGCACAACGAATGATGTGATCAACTCAAGTTGTCAATGTGTTGGAACACCGGTGCCGGATAGTGATGGTGATGGAATTTGTAACACGGTCGACAACTGTCCGAACGTACCAGGTCAGATCGGCTCAACGTGTGACGACAATGATGGATGTACGACGAATGACGTATTGAATAGTAGTTGCCAATGCATAGGAACGCCAAGTGGCGATAGTGATAATGATGGTACCTGCAATGCACAGGATGGTTGTCCGAATGATGCCAATAAAACGTCACCAGGAAGTTGTGGATGCGGTAATCTTGAACCCGGAGCCGCTTGTAACGACAATGATTCCAATACGGAGAACGATCTGATCGGGGCAAATTGCACATGCGCCGGAACACTAATTGTCCTTGATTGCAACGGTGTTGCGAACGGACCTGCTCTGCCAGGAACGGCCTGCAACGACAACAACGCAAACACCGGCAACGACACGTGGAGTGCGAACTGTCAGTGTGTTGGTCAAGTGATCGACTGCATAGGAACAATCGGTGGATCCGCTCTACCCGGCTCAGCTTGCAACGATAACAACGCGAACACTACCAATGATACATGGTCAGCAAACTGCACATGTTCTGGAACACCAGTTGTCCTTGATTGCAACGGTGTTGCGAACGGACCTGCTCTACCCGGATCAGCCTGCAACGATAACAACGCGAACACTACCAATGATACATGGTCAGCAAACTGCACATGTTCTGGAACTCCAGTGGTGCTGGATTGCAATGGTGTTGCGAACGGACCTGCTCTACCCGGCTCAGCTTGCAACGATAACAACGCGAACACGGGTAATGACACTTGGAGTGCGAACTGTCAGTGTGTTGGACAATTGATTGATTGCGAAGGAACAGTAGGAGGTTTGCAGATGCCCGGAACCGCTTGTAATGATAATAACGCGAACACTACGAACGATGTATGGTCTGCGAACTGCACATGCGCTGGAACTCCAGTGGTGCTGGATTGCAATGGTGTTGCTAACGGACCTGCACTGCCAGGATCAGCCTGCAACGACAACAACGCGAACACCGGCAACGACACCTGGAATGCGAACTGCCAGTGCGCAGGTCAATTGATCGACTGCGAAGGAACGATCGGTGGGTCTGCTCTTCCTGGAACTGCTTGTAACGACAACAACGCGAACACCGGCAACGACACCTGGAATGCGAACTGCCAGTGCGCAGGTCAATTGATCGACTGCGAAGGAACGATCGGTGGGTCTGCTATTCCTGGAACTGCTTGTAACGACAACAACGCGAACACCGGCAACGACACCTGGAACGCGAACTGTCAGTGTGTTGGTCAATTGATCGACTGCGAAGGAACGATCGGTGGGTCTGCTCTTCCTGGAACTGCCTGCAACGACAACAACGCGAATACCGGCAATGATATCTGGAATGCGAACTGCCAGTGCGCAGGTCAATTGATCGACTGCGAAGGAACGATCGGTGGGTCTGCTATTCCTGGAACTGCCTGCAACGACAACAACGCGAACACCGGCAATGATGTCTGGAATGCGAACTGCCAGTGCGTAGGTCAATTGATCGACTGCGAAGGAACAGTTGGTGGATCGGCTCTACCAGGAACAGCCTGCAACGACAATAACGCAAACACTGCTAATGATACTTGGAGTGCGAATTGCCAGTGCGCAGGTCAATTGATCGACTGCGAAGGAACTGTTGGTGGGTCTGCTCTTCCTGGAACTGCCTGCAACGACAACAACGCGAATACCGGCAATGATATCTGGAATGCAAACTGCCAGTGCGCAGGTCAATTGATCGACTGCGAAGGAACGATCGGTGGGTCTGCTCTTCCTGGAACTGCCTGCAACGACAACAACTCGAACACCGGCAATGATATCTGGAATGCAAACTGCCAGTGCGCAGGTCAATTGATCGACTGCGAAGGAACGATCGGTGGGTCTGCTCTTCCTGGAACTGCTTGTAATGATAATAACGCGAACACTACCAATGATACATGGTCAGCAAACTGCACATGTTCTGGAACACCAGTTGTCCTGATTGCAACGGTGTTGCGAACGGACCTGCTCTACCCGGATCAGCCTGCAACGACAACAACGCGAATACCGGCAATGATATCTGGAATGCAAACTGCCAGTGCGCAGGTCAATTGATCGACTGCGAAGGAACGATCGGTGGGTCTGCTCTTCCTGGAACTGCTTGTAACGACAACAACGCGAACACCGGCAACGACACCTGGAACGCGAACTGTCAGTGTGTTGGTCAATTGATCGACTGCGAAGGAACGATCGGTGGGTCTGCTCTTCCTGGAACTGCTTGTAACGACAACAACGCGAACACCGGCAATGATGTCTGGAATGCGAACTGCCAGTGCGCAGGTCAATTGATCGACTGCGAAGGAACGATCGGTGGGTCTGCTCTTCCTGGAACTGCTTGTAACGACAACAACGCGAACACCGGCAACGACACCTGGAATGCGAACTGCCAGTGCGCAGGTCAATTGATCGACTGCGAAGGAACGATCGGTGGGTCTGCTATTCCTGGAACTGCTTGTAACGACAACAACGCGAACACCGGCAACGACACCTGGAATGCGAACTGCCAGTGCGCAGGTCAATTGATCGACTGTGAAGGAACGATCGGTGGATCTGCTATTCCTGGAACTGCTTGTAACGACAACAACGCGAACACCGGCAATGATGTCTGGAATGCGAACTGCCAGTGCGTAGGTCAATTGATCGACTGCGAAGGAACGATCGGTGGGTCTGCTATTCCTGGAACTGCCTGCAACGACAACAACGCGAACACCGGCAATGATATCTGGAATGCGAACTGCCAGTGTGTTGGTCAATTGATCGACTGCGAAGGAACGATCGGTGGGTCTGCTATTCCTGGAACTGCTTGTAACGACAACAACGCGAACACCGGCAACGACACCTGGAACGCGAACTGTCAGTGTGTTGGTCAATTGATCGACTGCGAAGGAACGATCGGTGGGTCTGCTCTTCCTGGAACTGCCTGCAACGACAACAACTCGAACACCGGCAATGATATCTGGAATGCAAACTGCCAGTGCGCAGGTCAATTGATCGACTGCGAAGGAACGATCGGTGGGTCTGCTCTTCCTGGAACTGCTTGTAATGATAATAACGCGAACACTACCAATGATACATGGTCAGCAAACTGCACATGTTCTGGAACACCAGTTGTCCTTGATTGCAACGGTGTTGCGAACGGACCTGCTCTACCCGGATCAGCCTGCAACGACAACAACGCGAATACCGGCAATGATATCTGGAATGCAAACTGCCAGTGCGCAGGTCAATTGATCGACTGCGAAGGAACGATCGGTGGGTCTGCTCTTCCTGGAACTGCTTGTAACGACAACAACGCGAACACGGGCAATGATGTCTGGAATGCGAACTGCCAGTGCGCAGGTCAATTGATCGACTGCGAAGGAACGATCGGTGGGTCTGCTATTCCTGGAACTGCCTGCAACGACAACAACGCGAATACCGGCAATGATATCTGGAATGCGAACTGCCAGTGCGCAGGTCAATTGATCGACTGCGAAGGAACGATCGGTGGGTCTGCTATTCCTGGAACTGCCTGCAACGACAACAACGCGAACACCGGCAATGATATCTGGAATGCAAACTGCCAGTGCGCAGGTCAATTGATCGACTGCGAAGGAACGATCGGTGGGTCTGCTATTCCTGGAACTGCCTGCAACGACAACAACGCGAACACCGGCAATGATATCTGGAATGCGAACTGCCAGTGCGCAGGTCAATTGATCGACTGTGAAGGAACGATCGGTGGATCTGCACTTCCGGGTTCAGCCTGCAACGACAACAACGCAAACACGGGCAACGACACCTGGAACGCGAACTGTCAGTGTGCAGGTCAAGTGATCGATTGTGAAGGAACAGTTGGTGGATCGGCTCTACCAGGAACAGCCTGCAACGACAATAACGCAAACACTGCTAATGATACTTGGAGTGCGAATTGCCATTGCTTTGGTCTAGTGATCGATTGCGAAGGAACTGTTGGTGGATCGGCTGTCCCAGGATCAACTTGCAACGACAACAACGCAAACACTACAAACGATATATGGTCTGCTAACTGCACATGCGCCGGAACGCCAGTAGTTCTGGATTGCAATGGTGTTGCGAACGGACCTGCACTACCTGGCTCTGCTTGTAACGATAACAATGCTAACACCAGCAATGATACCTGGAATGTAAATTGTCAGTGTGTTGGTCAAGTGGTCGATTGTGAAGGAACAGTGGGCGGAACGGCACTACCTGGAACGCCATGTGATGATGGTCTTGTGGCCACGTTCAATGATACTTGGGGAATGAATTGCCAATGCTATGGCATGATCGAGACCGTTGGTCCGGATTGTGAAGGTATTGCGGGTGGTTCTTCGAATCCCGGAACACCATGTGACGATAATGATCCACAGACGGTGAACGATATCTGGACAGAGAACTGCAATTGCCAAGGTGAACTATTGGATTGTGCGGGTGTTCCGAATGGAACCGCTGAATTCGATGACTGCGGAGTTTGTGCGGGCGGTTCCACTGGTATTGAACCGAATGGTGACGGTGACAATGATGGGGTAATGGCGTGTGATGATAATTGCCCTTCCGTTGCAAATGATACGCAGGTCGATTTCGACGGTGATGGAGTTGGAGATGCATGCGACAATTGTGCTTGGACCTACAACCCTGACCAAGCGGATAGCGATAACGATGGGTACGGAGATGCTTGTCAACTATCACAGGTTTCCATAGAGGAACTGAGCAATGGTGAGGCGTTCAATTTCCATCCGAATCCGACTTTAGGAAATGTAAATGTCAGTTGCACGGTTCCAGGTGTCCGCACACTGAGATTCTACAGCCCAACGGGAGCTTTGGTGCTCGAACGGAGTATTGAGAACAACATGGAATTGGGTGACCTAAGTATGGGCATCTACAACGTGCTCGCGCTGGATGCGGCAGGCAGGCCGCTAGCGCGAACGAGGCTCGTCCGTCAATGACGCGAGACCAAGTTGAAAGGAAGAACCCTCTGAGCGATCAGGGGGTTCTCTATTTCAATAGTGTTACGCTTCCGAAGTGTTCTACACTTTCCGAACTGAATTGATCACGTGCGGTCAAGCGCCAAACATAGACATCTTGCGGAAGAAGCTTACCGTTATTGTTCATGCCGCCATTCCACCCTTGTCCGATCTCATTTGTTGAGAATACTTTGTTGCCCCATCGATCGAAAATGGCGAACGTGAACGACTCAGGGGCAGCACCCAGCACTGAGGGCATGAACTCCTCATTGATGTCATTGCCATCCGGCGTAAACGCATTTGGAACGAAGATGGTCAGCACATCATCCACGATGATCTCCGAACACGTTGAATTGCGGCACCCAAGTGTGTCCGTAGCGATCTTACATAGGGTGTAAATCCCAATGTCCACGGGATCTATGGTCCAATCGAATTCATTGGCACCCGGTAACGTATCGTTGTCCAAGGTCCATTCATACGATACATTGCTTTCAGGAACATGTGATACGTGAATGTTCGGCTCAAGAATGCTCACTCGTTGAGGTGTTACAATGAAATCAGCCTCTGGACCGTTCGATGTGAACACAGCATTCTGCAATACGGTTGTGCCATGACAACCATTGTTATCCACAACTTCAACGGAAATATTGAACGAGCCTATTGCATTATATGTGTGCCAGACCATGCTTGAGGCGTCTTCGCTTTCTCCATCACCGAACGACCATTCGATACTGGCCAATACTACAGGATCCGTTAACGTGAATTGAACCTGCAAAGGCACACATCCACTTGTGGTACCAAGCCCGAATACCGGCTCCGGCAAGTCATTCACGGATACATCCACAAATGATAGAGCTGCTCGGCCTATACATCCTCCGCTACCATTAACGGTATATGAGTACACGCCTGCTGGATCCTGATCGGCGTTGAACACTCCCGAAAAGTTACCTAGCGGTCCCCACCATGTTCCTGTAGGTTCTGCGTTGGGTCCAAGTAATTGAAGCAAGTTCTGCGAAGCATCCGCGCAGAGTTGTAAAATGCCGTCAACACCTGCATACGGAAGATCATCGAAGACAATCGTTACGGTTGCCTGAGCGTTCGGGCAAGGAGCTGTTCCGTTCAATGTATAGATGTAATCACCTGAGATGGCCGTCGCAGCATCCACGGAAATAGTTGCGATCCCATTTGGGTCCAACCAGATCCCGTTGGTATCCGTATTCGGTCCAAGCCATAACATGGGGTCCAACTCCCCAAGATCCTCGCATAGATCCAAGATCAGATCAGGCCCAGCATCAGGAGCTTGCACTTCAGAGAGCGTGATCGTACTGGAAACGTTCGAACAGGGAGCAAGTGCAGTTAGACTATAGGTGTAAACCCCAGGCATATCGCTGCCGGGCGCATAGGTTGAAGGATGTACTTGACCGTCAGGTGAAGTCCAGATCCCGCCCATATCCGGCGAACCACCTAGTACTCCGAATAGATCCACAAGAGTTAAAGCCGTATTGCAGACGGATGTCACATCATCAATTCCGGCGTTAGGTTGTTCGATCACCGAAACAATTACCTCTGCTGTTTGGGCTATGCACGGTGCTGGCGCATTGACCGTGTACGTATAGGTGCCTGTAGATCCAGTTGAAGGGTTGAACAAGCCGACCAAAGGGCCATTTGGTCCTTGCCAACTACCACCCGGATCCGGCGTGCCATTCAACTCAGTGAAAAGGTCAATGGGAACATCCGCTTCACAAAGCGAAACAGCACCATCCGTACCCGGAACGGGTTCAGAGACAATGGTAATATCCACGGTTGCCTGATCGTCAGTACACGGTGCAATACTGGTGACGGTATAGGTGTAAGTTCCAATAGGCGCTAATGATGGGTTCAACATGGCTGGTACGACCGATCCATTCGGTCCGGTCCATGTACCACCGGTAACCGGACTACCACCCAACAGGGTGAATAGGTCAACTGGTTCACCTGTATTGCAAAGCGTTGATACTGCATCGGTTCCTGCATATGGTTGAGGACTCACACTGACCGTTACTGTCGCTGTTGCATTGCTGCAAGGCGCTATCCCTGATACCGTATAGGTGAATGTGCCAGGTATGCTGGTTCCTGGAGTAAAGGTGCTACTTACTGGAGCATTATTGAAGCCGGTCCAGACACCTCCAGGGTCGGGCGAACCGGTCAAGAATTGATCCAGCAGAAAGGGTGGGCTTGCATTGCAAACATCCGCCATGCCGTTTCCACCAGCATTTGGAGCAGGGATTATGGTAACAGTTAGTATGGCTTGGGCCGAGATGCAAGGAGCCACACCATTCACTTGATACATATAAGCTCCACTAATTGCAGTGGCAGGATCCAAAGTTGCGGATACAACCCCGCCGTTAGGGTCTGTCCAAATTCCACCTGTGTTCGGGGTCCCGCCAAGTGAATTGTTCATGTTGAAAGCGGAAGAAGAATTACACACCGTCACAGCGGCATCTATCCCCGCATTCGTTTCCGCGTTTTCCGTAACGGTAACTGTGGCTGAACTGTTGGCACATGGTGTAACTCCGAGCACGGTGTATGTATGGACACCCTGGACATTCGTTGCTGGATCATAAGTCCCGTTGAAGATCGCTCCGCTCGGCCCGGTCCATGTACCTCCAGCATCGGGTGCTCCGCCTAATTCACCGAATAGGTTCGTCGGAGCGCCATTACTACAGATCACAAAAACTGAGTTACTCCCTGCTGATGGCGTTTGATTTACGGTAACATTAACCGTGGCTGAAACAGCGTTACAAGGAGCCGTACCCGGAAATGAATAGGTATAGATCCCTCCAGAGTTTACAGCTGGGTCGAAGGTTCCTGTAAATGGACCTGCCGGGCCGCTCCAAGAACCTCCTGGCGTAGGTGCGCCGCCCAGAAGTCCGATCAATGGGAATGCAGGATCGGAGGCGCAAACAACAGCAATTCCATTTGTTCCAGCAACAGGCTGTTGATTCACGGTAACCGCAATAACCGCTGATTGCGAACAGGGTGGAGCCACATTTGTAACAGTGTAGGTATAGTTACCGGAAACATCCGTGGAGGGTTGAAGCGTTCCGGTATGCGGTGTATTGCTTGGTCCGGTCCAGGTTCCGCCGACATCCGGTGTTCCGGTCAGTGCATTGAACAAAGGCATCGCGGCATCTGTGCTGCAAACACTAATGGGAGCACCCACACCTGGGTCCACATCGCATGCTGCTATAGAAACGAGGCCAGAGAAGACCGATGGGTTGGTATCGCCGCCGCAACCAGCACTGCCCCATGAACCGGTCTGGCTATCGCTAAAGGTATCAATAGTAACACCGCAATCCAGCCCACTGATACAATTTGGACCGGAAACAGTGGTAATGGTCCAGCAGAATTCCCAGTCCGTAGCTCCTGTACAGAAGTCACCAAAATTATTGCTCGGATCACCATCACTGTCCAGGTCAAAGAAGAACCCAGGTCCTTGTCCTCCTACATTTGTCTCCCATCCCCAAGTGCCCGTACTGATGCCGCACGTAGGAGGGGGCGCGCCCGGAACGAGCGTAGCCATATCCCAACCAGGACCAAAATTGGCCTCAATTCCATGGAACCAATTAGAGTTGGTGGAATTCCAATTGGTAACGGTGAAACAGAATGTGACGGTTTCGTTACAACCATAGGTTCCGTTCACAGGCATAGGGCTTGCCGTGGCTGTGAAGCTCGTCATGCAAGGCTGCGCCAAGACGGTACTACAGGACAGTAAAGCCAGAAATAGCGCGTTTCTCAAGAACATTTGAACTCGTGGAGATCCGTCATACCGGAAGACCAATATACGTGACACCGGCAATAGTTGTAAAGTTGCCTCAGGTCGCAAGGATACCAAGGATCCTATAAAGTTCGGGATCGGGCTGCTTTTGCTGACCAATAGCCTCGCTGAAGGGTGTGAGTGCTATGCGACCATTGATCACGCCTACCATGGCATTATGTTCGCCGACCAACAAATACTCCACGGCCGCAACGCCACTTCTGCTGGCAAGTATCCGGTCGTTCGCCGTAGGAGCTCCGCCTCGTTGCATATGACCAAGCACGGAAACGCGGATATCATAATGATCATACCGTTGTTTAACCTTTCGCGCTACATCGAATGCCCCACCCTCTTCGTCACCTTCTGCAACAATAACGATACTGGAAGATTTGGTCTTCGCACCTTCGGCAAGAGCACGCACGAGTTCATCTATCCCTTGGGGCCGCTCAGGAATGAGCACGAATTCAGCACCGGCAGCTACAGCGCATGCCTGTGCGATGAAACCACTGTTACGACCCATGACTTCAATAAAGAACAACCTGTCATGAGATGAAGCCGTATCGCGGATCTTATCGATTGCTTCTACAGCCGTATTTACAGCCGTGTCGAAACCGATCGTATGGTCCGTTCCAAAGAGGTCGTTATCAATCGTTCCGGGTAAACCAAGAATAGGTGTACCGTGTTCTTCGAATAGCATCTTTGCACCCCTAAAAGAGCCATCTCCGCCAATGACCAACAAGGCCTCCATACCGTGAGCCTTAATGTTCTGAGCAGCTTTCGCTCGTCCCTCCGGAGTGCGGAATTCCTCACATCGTGCAGTTCGTAATATCGTGCCGCCGCGTTGAATAATGTTGCTCACATCACGCGCACCGAGTGGCATGTAGCGTGCATTGGTCAATCCGCTATAACCACCTACAATACCGGTAACTCGGATATCCCGCTGCACAGCGGTACGCACAATTGCACGCACGGCAGCATTCATTCCTGGACTGTCCCCTCCGGAAGTGAGAACCCCGATATGTCGGATCGGAGTCTCTAGGCTCATTCGGCGATCACTGTTCCTAGCAACGCTCTATTGCCGCTTCGGTCGATCATCAGGCAACGATATTGACCAGCAGCAAGACCATTGCGCTCAACACGAATAACGGAGTTGGCAACACCATTCTGCCTTGCAACTTCTTTGCCGGTGGCATCGATCAGGATAACTGTCCGTGCATCATCAATAGTTGAAAGGTCCACCGTGAACCCATCCGTGAATAAGGATGGGTAAGGAGAAGGTAGTTCGGTATTGCTCAATGAATTGAGGTCAACGGTACTTCCAGTGATATAATACAGATCCTGCAGAGCACCAAGGTAGAGACGCGTACCAGCAACATGGAATTTTTCCTGAGCCACTTGATCCACCGGAGTGAGTCCGGTGTTGAATGAAGAATAGGTAAGACCATTATCAATTGAAACCGTGCAGCCCCCTTGATTACTCAAAGCGTAGATCTTTCCATCATAGGCTACCATTTCACCTTTTGTTGGGTTGGCAGGGTCTCCGGTGCTTTCGCTCCAAGCGGCACCATCATTCAACGAATAACGGTAGCCGAATGTGGTAACAGCCACCAGTCTGTTAGGCAATACTTGTAGAGCGTACATAGCGAAGTTCGATCCCGCAACGGAACTCCATTGTTGTCCACCGTCCGTACTTTTATAAAGTCCCACGCTGGTTGCAGCATAAAGATTGGTGCCATCAGTGGCAATGTCATAAGCGATCGCGTTGGAACCCATTCCTGAGTTACCTATCAACCAACTATCTCCACTGTCCGTGGTACGATGTATTCCACCGCCATTTGCGATGGAGCCGGTGAATATGGCAAAGGTTGCTACACCGAAATGGAAGAATTTGTTCGCGTAGATCTGAGCACTCGCTCCAAGTGCGCCATTTACGTTGGTCCACATGGCACCATCAGTGCTTCGGTATATACCCGATTGTGTTCCTGCAAAAAGATAGGTGGCATTGTGTCCCACCGAGCGCACATTGTATTGACCACCGACCAAAGTGATACCAGTATTCGATAGGACCCATGATGTGCCGCTATTCACGCTTTTGCTAACGCCCCCGTTATGCGCGGCATAGAGAGCGGATGAGAAGGTGGTTACGCTGCGGACAGGTGAAAGCCCGGTGCCAAGGGCATTCCATTGGCCCAAAGCAATGAGTTGGAATGATGTAGCAGCTATAAGAAGCGAGAGTCGAAGTTGTTTCATGTTCATCATTTAGTGTCGCCAAAGATACTGGATATACAAAACATGGGTCATTCGCGGTCAATGAATGACCGAACACATCCTGGTTATGGACTAATTTTGGATTGTGACGAAATACGATCCCGAATGGATATTTGCCTTGGTTCATTGCACATTGTCGAATGCCTAGCAGCTTGTAATTAGTGAAGATGTTCAGAGCGCGGCTATTTGGATCGATCGTCCTCTTACTTTATTTACCGAATACAGCAGTCCAGGGGCAAACTGTTAATTGCAAATTGGAGTTTTCCGGTACGGTGACGGATGAACACGACGGAACCCCGCTGTCTTACGCCAATGTGGTCTTGGTTGAAGCGGAACGCAGTGCAATTGCAGATGTTGACGGCCATTTCAAATTTATTGGACTCTGTCCCGGAACGTTCACATTGCGCGTTGCACACTTAGGGTGTGAGCCGGTCGAGCGGCAATTGGTCCTTGTGAAAAGTACGAGGTTGGATCTGTTCCTTGAGCATCATAGTGAGGAACTCCACGACCTGGAAGTTATACGTGAAAGACCGGATGAGAACGTTGGTCAGCCGAATACGGTTCTGGACAAGCACTCCATGGAGAAGAGCACCGGTAGGTCTATGGCCGAGATGCTTGCGGTGGTTCCTGGAGTAACAATTCTGAGCACTGGGCCAACGATCGGCAAACCCATGATCCACGGTCTCAGCGGCAATAGGATACTTACGTTGAACCAAGGTATTCGGCAAGAAGATCAACAATGGGGAACGGAACATGCGCCGAATCTGGATCCATTCAGCAGTGATAGGATCACTGTCGTTAAGGGCGCGGCCAGTGTACAATACGGGAGCGATGCAATGGGCGGCGTTATCATTACTGAACCCGTTGATCTACCGAGAACCGCGGGCATCAATGGTGAATTGCGTGGAGTTGGGATCCTCAATGGACGAGGAGGTGGTGGAAATGCGATGCTACAAGGTGGTTTGAAGGGGCTTCGCGGTTTTGGATGGCGCGTTCAAGGGAGCGGAAAAATATTAGGCGATAGCGAAGCTCCTGATTACATGCTCAGCAACACGGGTATTCGAGAACAAGGTGCGTCAGCAACCATCGGCTATCGGGATCTTCGTTTCAGGTCCACGTTGTACTTCAGTTGGTTCCAACGGGAATTAGGTATTCTAAGAGCCTCGCATATCGGAAATTTGACCGATCTCGATAACGCCATCGCCACGGGTACGCCTTGGTACGTAGGCGACTTTACCTATGACATCGATGCGCCACGTCAGACCTCGGATCATTTATTGGCCAAGGCTGAGTTGGATTATGCTTTGACCGAACGGAACAGAATCGTGGTCACGTACGCCTATCAAACCGATTCACGCAAAGAGTACGATATCAGACGTGGTGGCAGAAGCGCGCTGCCAGCTTTGGATCTAGGGCTAACGACCCATACCGCGGATGCATCGTTCAAACATTGGATCGGCAAACACATTCACGGCAGGGCAGGTCTTAGCGGATTATTCCAGCGTAACATCAATGAACCGGGCACAGGAATTCGACCGCTTATTCCGAACTACCAGAAAGAGAGTGGGGGAGTGTATCTCATCGAACACCTTCCGCTTGGAGAGCGCGTTGAAGTGGAAGCCGGGGGCAGGTTGGAAAACACCACTTTGCTCATTGCGAAGTATGATGCTACAGGAACATTGCTCCAACCCGAATTCGAATACACCAACCACGCCTTGGGTGTTGGCGTTAACTGGAGCATCCGGGATAGTGTACGTGTACGGTTCAATTTCTCCACGGCTTATAGACCACCGCATGTAAGCGAACTTTTCAGTGAAGGATTGCACCATGGTGCCGCCGCGATCGAAGTGGGCAACGATCAGCTGGACAGCGAACGTTCATTGAAAGGCACAACGGATATTGATGCGTTGTGGTTCCAAGGTCGATTGCAAACGAATTTCACCTTCTACGCGGATCACATCAGCAACTACATCTACTTGCGGCCAGCCGGTGAACAACTTACCATTCGCGGGGCCTTTCCGGTATTCGATTACGTGTCAACTGATGCGTTCTTATATGGGTTGGATGCCACGTTGCAAGTTGCGGTCACATCCCGTTGGGCAGTTCGATCACGAACAAGCATAGTGCGTGGCCGTGATCTTCGAATGGATCAATGGCTATTCCAGATCCCGAGTGATCGTACAGAAACGACTTTGCTCTATTCGATCGTGAAGACAGGCAAATGGAGAGGCATGGAATTGGGTATTTCAAGCAATTACGTTGCCCAACAAAGACGCATTCCACCAGAGCTTGATTACGCGTCTCCACCTAGGCCATATCATCTCCTGGGTTTTCAGGCGAGTGCTGCACGAAAGCTGGGTAACAACGAGGTCCGCTTCGGTCTACAAGCAACGAACCTATTCAATACCACCTACCGCGATTACATGGATCGCTTCCGATACTACGCTGCAGCAAGGGGAATTGATGTATCCTTATGGGTCCGGTTTAGTTTCGGGAGACCCCGTTGAGCACTGGAATTTTCATCCCTGAAGGCACTTCATAGGCAGCAGCCCAAAGAAAGACGCAACTTTGCACGAACCATGAAACAGCTGATCCTCTTTTTCTTTGCCGTTGTCACATTCACTTCGTGTAAGAAGGACGAGAACCCTATTGTTCCTGTTCAGCCGCCGGCCAATGAAGAAGAAGTGATCACAACACTGGTGCTCACGTTCACCGATATTCAGAGCTTCGAGGATCACGTATTCCGATTCACGGATCTGGACGGCGACGGTGGTAATGCGCCCGTTATCGAAGTCGATGATCTGCCCGGTAACCGTGATTTTGCCGTATTCATTAGTTTTCTGAATGAGAGTGTTTCTCCGGTACAGAACATCACGACCCAGATTGAGAACGAGTTGGAGCAACATCAGTTCTTTTTTCAAACCGTTGGAGTCAACCTTACAATATCCTATGGTGATGAAGATGCGAACATGCATCCCGTGGGACTGATAAACAACTCCACATCCTTAAGCCCGAGCACCGGAACATTGAAGGTGACCTTACGGCATGACCCGGATAAAAGTGCAACCGGTGTTTCTTCTGGGGATATCACGAACGCCGGAGGTGATACGGATATAGAGGTCACATTTCCCGTGGTGATCCTTTGAACCGGTAGGACGCGTTACCTACTTGGTCGAATCGCATTATCGTATACAAACGTAACGATATGTTGATCCGTCTATTAGTGATATGGGCATTGCCCGTTTGGTTATCGTGCCAAGCCACGGAACCTGAACGTTCTGCTTCATCACCTATTCTCAGCTCGAGCAGTGGAGACCCTGAACTTGCAGAAGTATCATTGGAACGCATGGTTGATAGTCTTTCCATTGCAGGAAAGGATATGCATTTCTTGGTGACGAAATCCGAACGGATCTTTCAGGTACTTGGAAAGGGCTTGGTCCTCAAAGAATACCCCTGCGTGCTGGGTGAGGTTCCTGTGGGGGATAAAATGATGCAAGGTGATCGAAGAACGCCTGAGGGTACGTTCGGGATCCGCAGTAAACGCATGCATGATAAATGGCATGCTTTCGTTTGGATCGATTATCCGAATGCGGAAAGCCGAATGCGATTCGCGGCGCGTCTTGCAGATGGTTCAATACCCGGAACCGCCAAGATCGGTGGTGAGATCGGCATTCACGGCGTGCCTGATGGAATGGATCATTGGGTCAACAATGGAAGTGATTGGACATTTGGTTGCATCGCCTTGCGCAACCCGGACCTTGATGAGATCTACCCTTACATTCAAGCGGAATACACGACGATTCAGATCATTCCTTAGGTTAGGGTCACTTATCGAACCCATTGGGGTAATGCTGCTTCAAGGCATTGATCCCTTCACGTACTTTTTCTTCCTGTTCGCCTTTGAAGGCGGTAAATCGCTCGGCTAATTTGGTATTGCTCGTGGCAAGTATTTGTACCGCAAGCAGTCCGGCATTTCGCGAGCCATTCACCGCAACCGTAGCTACTGGAACCCCAGCAGGCATTTGTACGATGGAAAGCAGCGAGTCCCAGCCATCAATGGAATTGCGGCTTTTCACGGGTACGCCGATCACTGGAAGTATGGTAAGCGATGCGATCATCCCCGGTAAATGTGCAGCGCCTCCTGCACCAGCAATGATCACTTTCACGCCACGGTCCGCAGCGCCTTTGGCGTAAACGAACATCCGGTCCGGTGTCCGGTGCGCGCTTACAACGGTCACTTCATGATCGATCCCGAATTCCTTCATGGTGTCGATCGCTTCACGCATTACATCAAGGTCACTGCGGCTGCCCATTACTATACCTACCATGCCATTCTTTTTTTGTTGTGAATCTAATATCGGTTCCAAGTCATTTCAATGGTTCCACACTACAGTGTTCCTTGGCGATATTCAAAGCTACATCCACTTCTTCAGCATTGGACCCAACCAGTGTAATGTGTCCCATCTTACGTCCGGTGCGTGTTTCTTTCTTTCCGTACAGATGGATGAAAGCGCCGGGAAACTCAAGTATTCGCTGCGAACCCACCAACGTAGGTGAGCCAGATCCATTGGTACCGACCAGATTATACATGGCCACAGGTCTGTTCAAGTGCGTTGGCCCCATCGGCCATTGAAGGTAACACCGCAGGAGTTGGTCGAACTGGGAACTGTCACAGGCCTCGATCGTATGGTGTCCGCTATTGTGAGCACGCGGAGCGGTCTCATTCACAAGGATCCGACCATCGGTGGTAAGGAATAACTCCACAGCGTAAAGACCTGGCGCTCCGAATGCATCTACAACGCGAAGAGCAAGACCCTTTGCGCTGTTCAGCACGTCGGTGGGCCTTCTTGCGGGTGCGCGCAAATGGTCCACAAGATTCAGTTCCGGGTCGAAAACCATTTCCACTGGATCGTACGCGGCCACCTCACCATTGTCTGACCGCACGACAAGTACAGCCAATTCCACTTCGATGTTGATCTGCTTCTCTAACACACAAGGACCATCGAACGCTTGCTCGGCATCGCTGAGCGCATTGATCTGCATAACCCCCTTGCCATCATATCCGCCTCCGCGGCTCTTCAAAAATGCAGGGAGGAGATGTTCATGTGCCGATAGGTCCCTACCGTTCTCAAGTAACGTAAATTCAGACGTAGGGATATCGTGGTCCTTGTAGAATTGCTTTTGAAGTCCTTTGTCCTTTATGATCCTTAGGACGGCTGGGTCAGGGATCACACGTTTGCCTTGACGTTTCAGTTCTTCCAAGGCATCAACGCTCACATGTTCGATCTCTATGCCAACGATATCGGCGTTCGCAGCAAAAGAGAGGACAGTGTTCTTATCATTAAGGTCACCTATTAGAAAACGATCCGCAATGGTCGAGCAAGGTGCATCCGGGTCGGGGTCCAGGACGTGGATCTCAGCATTGTAGCGCAATGCATTTTCGATGAACATGCGTCCAAGTTGACCGCCACCTAACAATGCGATCACTGGTTTCTTCGACATTAAGGCCAAAGATAGTGAGGGGTTGAAGTAGCAGCTCAACGCTTCCTATAACTCGTATTGATCTCTCTGAAATGCATCAGGCGATAGCCTACTGTTAATTGTACGGATCTGTTCTTCGGGAATATGGCATCATCATTCAAGAGTAACGGTATCATTCCGCTGTAATAGCGCAGCCCGATATCAACTCCTGAGTTCAGGTCCATCCCGATGCCACCGTGCAACCCGAAGTCCATGGACTTGTATTTCTCCCCGACATCAGACTTTTCGCCGTTCTCTGAACGATGTACCGCCAGTCGTTTTCCCATCTGAACGCCACCACTCAAATTGAACTCATTGCCAAGGAAAAGCTTGAATGATAGTGGTACTTGTAGATAGTATGTACGATCAACGAACTTATCTCCATCCTGTACCATATAAGAGGATCCGCCAACAGTGAGCATTATCCCAGGTTCTATTTCGAATCGTGCCCCAGCATGATAGGGTACATAGATCCCTGCAGTTGCACCAGGAATAATGCCGGTCCTAACGCGTGTTGCATGATCCGTTGACGCAAGAAGACCTCCTCTTATTCCGAAAGCGATCCGCTGCGCAGAGAGGTTTCCCACCAAGGTGAGTCCTAGTATTGCGATCAAATGTTTCGAGCGACTCATGTGCAGGACCTTATTCTGAACTTATTACGGTACAAGTGGTCCTAGGTTCCAGGAACAACGGCCTAGTTCGACAGACTGCGTTCCGGGATCGATTAAATAGGGTCGATAACAAATGGGCCGGATGAAAAACTCAACCGGCCCATTTGTATCTTTAAGAAATAATGGAGATCAATGTACCCTACTGTTCACCAAAAGGGGTTTGGTCTGTAGTTGATCGCCTTGGAGGATCCGCAATACATACGTGCCATTGGAAACACCTTGGAGGTCAAGTGTTTTTAGACTTGTATTGGACGTATAGGTCGCAACAGTTCTGCCCTGCATATCGACCAGTTCAACAAACGCGAATTGGTCAGATGGTAGGACGAGGTGAACGGTTGATCCTGCAGGGTTAGGGTACACTTGAATGGAGCTCTGATCGAACGCATTGACACCCGTATTCACATCGATCAAAATACCATAGTCTTCCGTTTCTCCGTATACATAGGCGTAGCAAGGATCGGTATCAGGTGTAGGTTCTCCTTGAGCATGATACACTCCTCTAACTCGCATGCGCGTATTCCCAATGGTAGCATTTGCCGGAACGGTGAAAACGAAGGTCATTACTTGATCCGCGGAAGAGGATACGACTTCCGACATTTTTTCCGAAGCTTCGAACGTCTCGTCCTGGTCAAGATCGATCCAGGTAGTGTAATGGTCCGGTTGATATGTGCCACCCTGTACTGTTAGCGTGTACTGGGTGCCAACGACAAGCGTTGTGCTGTGGATAGCGCTTAGATCAAAGTAGAACGGTGCGGCAGAAGCACCAGAGTTCAAGTTGTTGATGGATCCAAGTTGAACACTATTGATGAAATCACCTACAGTCGTACCTGTTGTTGACGTCGGAATGCAATAACCTGTTGTGGTAGCCGATTGAATGGTGATCCCATAGTCTTCGGTCTCGCCAAATGCATATGCAAAACAGGGGTCGGTATTCGGGGTTGGTTCACCGGTATTATGATACACTCCACGTACACGCATGCGTGTTTCTCCCAAGGTCGCTGAAGCCGGTACGGTAAATGTGAAGGTCATGGTCTGATCGGCAGCAGAAGAGGTCACTTCGGTCATTTTTTCCGAGGCTTCGAAGGTCTCATCCTGATCATGATCGATCCAAGCAGTGTAGTGGTCAGGCTGATAGGTTCCACCTTGAACGGTGAGCGTATATTGGATTCCTTGCGTGAGGTTGGTGCTGTGCGAAGCACTGTAGTTCGTGTAGGTCGGAGCTGTTATTCCACCCGTATTCAGATTGTTTATGGTACCCAGTTGTACGCTATTGATGAAGTCACCATCACCGGTTCCTGATGCTGCTGTAGGTGTACAATATCCGCTGGTGTTACCGCATGCTGAATTGCTCAACAAGCCTGATCGAACGCCAGTCAGTATTCCGGCCATGTAATTCGCTTGTTGATCAGTGAACATTGCTGAACAATTGCTGTAATCCATGAAATTCTCGTATTGCGTTAGCACACCGCATTTCATCAACGTGGTATTGGAGCAACTATAGGTTGGGCTGTTGGTGTTCGGGGTGTCGGTGAAGCCATCCGCATTGTTACATGTCCCACCGTCGTCGAACGTATGCTGCAAACCGAAATAGTGCCCGATCTCGTGTGTTGCGGTACGGTCACCAGCGTTAAGTCCATAGTTGTAATCGATAACAAGGCCATCGATCCCGGAGCCGACTACGCCACCGACCGGTAGATATGCATAACCTACCGTGATGAACCCACCAGTAGCACCACTGGTAATGTCACAGACCCAGATGTTGAGGTATTGGTTCGTGTTCCACGGCGTTTTCCCGTACTGGGCTTCTTTCATGATATTCGTTTCCGTGTCCGGGTCGAACCATGTTTGCGATGTTTGTGTACGCGTTATCCCGGTGGTTGCATTTCCGGAAGGGTCGATCTGGGCAAGACAGAAATTGAAGCCCACATTCGCCACAACACCACTGAATGCTGGTCGCACAATTCCAATATCGGAGTTGGTCTCGGAATAGTCCTGGTTCATCTGGTTGACCATTGCCATGATCGCAGCATCGGAGACATTTTCAGCCGTTGTGTTGTAAACGACGTGAACGACAACAGGTACGGTGTAGCTACCACCGCGGAACGATCCGTTCACATGCGGCAAAGCTGCCTGTAGGTCCGTACTCAAACCTTGTTGAGCCAAATAGTGTTCAGTGATCGTATGCGCTGTACAATCGTGTTGTGTCGCTTGGCCATGCGCAAAGAAGGGAATACAAGCTGTTGTAAGAAGGATAAGGTTCCGGATCATGCCGCGAAGTTACCGGTCGTGATCCATGTCATTGGGCCACATTTTTCACGATCCCACTGTGGAAAAGAGTGCCTGATTCAGATCCTTTCAAGGTCGATCAAATAATGATCGGAATAGCGGGACGCCCATTTCCAATGTGCGGCATAACGGTCCAGTTTGGCCAGATTATCCAGCGTTCCCGGTTTCTCCAGTAAGCGGGGTTCCAAGGAGATCGGTGGAACGAAAAAACCAATAGGTGCTAGCCGCACTAGCCTGAACCGGTGTGCAAATGCTGTTTCGAGGGCCTTTGGAGAATGGAACCAATTGGCCACGCCACTGCCGCTAAGACCATTCCAGATCGGGTCCTGTCTACCTCTTGCAAATGCTTTTCCGAAACGACCATGTGTAAAATGATGCACTGTTTCTGAAAGACAACGATCAGGCATGACGACAGCAATGAACCGGCCACCTGGTTTAAGGCTATCTGCAATAGGGTCCACCAAGTATTTCAAGTGATCAAGATCCACGCTATTCAACCCACCGGCACCGCTGAGAACAAGGTCGAAGCTGAACGGCCATTGACGATCCTCCAGATCATCGAGGTCCAGTTGCTCATGTACGATCCGATCCTCAACACCCATTTGTCGCGCACGTTCACGAGCGCGACTTAGCATAACGGGACTCATATCCGTGGCAATAACACGGTGACCTTTTCGTGCTAAATGGATCGATTCCTTCCCTGTACCGCAATTCAATTCCAACACGTCCATTCCTGGCAGCCGTAGTAAATGGTCCAAGTGGTCCCATAGCAAACGACGTTGCACCATGGCTACACGGCTCACGGTGTACTCGCGATCGAAGGCCGAAGGGGAAGTGCGAAGTGAAAATGCCATAGCAATGAACGTGTTCAACGGAACTTAATAGCACAAAGTTAGGATCCACAGCTTCGGAATTCGCGCCAATTGCACTACTTATCCAGTGTTCCTGTGGGATAACGTTCTCTGAATAGGATCAGTTCACGCGTACGTACTTGGTCCATCAACGAACGCATCTATCCCATCATTCCTAAGATGGATGCCGCGGGATCGTTCGCTCCGAAAACACTGTTTCCCGCCACGAGCACATCCACACCGTGATCAACGAGTTTGCGAAAATTCCCTGCACTAACTCCACCGTCCACTTCGATCAAGACTCTGGAACCTTTTTGCTCTCTCAGATCACGTAATCGATCCAATTTGGAGTACGTGTTCTCAATGAACTTTTGCCCCCCGAAACCCGGATTCACGCTCATGATCAGCACAAGGTCAAGATCCGCGATGATGTCTTCCAGCGAACCAATTGGTGTATGTGGATTCAGCGAAACGCCTGCTTTCATTCCAGCAGCTTTGATCGCTTGTACGGTCCGGTGCAGATGTGTGCAGGCCTCTTCGTGTACCGTAAGCACATCAGCACCGGCCTCTTTGAACGCGGATATGTAGCGGTCCGGGTCCACGATCATCAAGTGGGTGTCGAATACCTTTTTGGTCAAGGGGCGAATGGCTTTGATAATGGCAGGCCCGAAGCTGATGTTCGGTACGAATAAGCCATCCATTACGTCCAAATGCAGCCATTGTGCTTGGCTTTCATCCACGATTTGCACAGCACTGCGAAGTTCGGTGAAGTCAGCTGCTAGAAGGGAAGGGGCTATGATGTGTGCCATTGGCAGCGAAGGTAGAACAACAAAAAGGGCCGCACATCGGCGACCCTTTCAATTCTATCGGGATACAGTTTTCAACCTAGATAGGCTTTAAGGACCACGCTACGGCTTGTCTGTTTCATCCGGCGAATTGCTTTTTCCTTGATCTGGCGCACGCGCTCACGGGTCAAGTCGAATTTCTGACCGACTTCTTCAAGTGTATGCGGTGGGTTCCCGTTCAATCCGAAGTACAAGCGGATAACATCAGCTTCCCTACCTGCTAGAACAGCGAGCGAACGTTCGATCTCCACTTTCAGGCTGTCGGTCATCAATGTTTCCAAGGGGCTCGGTGCATCGTCGTTCTGCATAACGTCGATCATCGTACCGCTGTCATCCCCTGCACGGAGGGGTGCATCCATGCTGATGTGTCGGCCCATATTGTTCAAACTCACTTTCACCTCTTCCAACGTCATCTCCAGCAATTCTGCTAGTTCAACCGCGGTTGGGGGGCGTTCGTGTTCCTGTTCCAACTTGGCGAATGCTTTGTTGATCTTATTGATCGATCCGATCTTATTCAATGGCAAACGAACGATCCGCGCTTGCTCCGCCAAACTCTGGAGGATCTGTTGACGGATCCACCAAACGGCGTAACTGATGAATTTGAAGCCACGGGTCTCATCGAATCGTCCTGCGGCTTTGATCAAGCCGAGGTTCCCTTCGCTGATGAGGTCGGGTAGCGTAAGGCCTTGACCTTGATACTGCTTCGCAACGGATACGACGAAGCGCAGGTTGGCGGTCGCCAATTGCTCCAGTGCATCTTGATCACCTAGCTTGATCCTCCGTGCCAACTCCACTTCGTCCTGAGCGGTGATCAACTTCACTTTTCCGATCTCCTGAAGGTACTTATCTAGAGAAGGAGTATCCCTGTTAGTCACCTGTTTGGTGATCTTTAACTGCCGCATTCTTGCCATTTCACACTTTTTCTGTTACGAAGAGTGGTCCTTGAACGCTAGCAAACGGTGTAAGGTTACCGCTCTGATCGAAGTTGGTGCATATTGCGGACAGGTGTTGTACTGTAATGCATTGCCTAAGGCCACCAACGAAAAGACCGCCCGATAAAGGCGGCCTTTTCAACGAATATGAAGTTCTCAGAGTTGCGGACCGCTGCTCATTCAAGCAACAGAAGATCCTCAGCTGTCAATTAATCCCGACGCGGTCCACGCTCCCGGAATTCCCGACGTGGACGGTCAGTGCGCTCGCGGCGTTCACCATCCATTGCAGGTTCACGCTCAACATATCCCTCAGGCTTCGGCAACAGCGCACGGCGGCTCAGTTTCAACTTGCCACTACGTGGGTCTTTTCCCGTCACTTGGAATTCGACGATCTCGCCTTCCTTCAGCACATCCTCAACGCGTTCGATCCGTTTCCAGTCGAGTTCGCTAACGTGCAAAAGGCCATCAACACCAGGCAATACTTCAACGAACGCACCGTACGGCATGATCGTTTTTACCTTGCCTTTGTACGTAGCACCAACTTCTGCTTGAGGTGGGTTAGCGATCGCATTCACACGTGCAAGAGCAGCATCAATGCTTGCTTTGTTCTCGCTCATGATCTCAACGATACCACGGCCATCCACTTCATCAATGCTGATGTGTGCACCGGTCTCCGCTTGGATCTCCTGGATCACACGACCACCGGGTCCAATAACGGCGCCGATGCTCTCTTTCGGGATCTCAATGGTGATGATCCGAGGTGCATGGTCCTTGTAATCCGCACGTGGCGCATCCAAGGTCTTCATCATTTCACCAAGGATGTGCAAACGTCCTTGACGGGCTTGCTCCAATGCCTGTGCCAACACTTCGTAAGGTAGACCATCCACCTTCATATCCATTTGGGTGGCAGTGATCCCCTTTGCGGTACCACATATCTTGAAATCCATATCACCGAGGAAATCCTCATCACCGAGGATATCGCTCAGGATCGCATGACGTGTTCCGTCGCTGATCATCCCCATAGCGATACCGCTTACTGGTGCAGTGATCTTCACACCTGCATCCATCAGTGCGAGTGTTCCACTGCAGACCGTAGCCATTGAACTGGAACCGTTACTCTCGAGAATATCGCAGTTCAAGCGAATGGTATACGGGTTGGCCGGTGCTGCTGGAATAACCGGTTTCAAAGCGCGCAGCGCCAAGTTACCGTGTCCAACTTCGCGACGCCCTGGTCCGCGGATCGGCTTTACTTCACCAGTGCTGAAGCTAGGGAAGTTGTAGTGAAGCATAAAACTCTCACTGCTCTTCTTGGTAGCACTATCAATGGTCTGTTCGTCCATTGAGCTTCCCAAGGTCAGCAGGTTGATCGCCTGTGTTTCTCCACGTGTAAAGATCGCGCTACCGTGTGTTCCAGGTAGAACATCCACTTCGCTCCAGATCGGGCGGATCTGATCGGTCTTACGACCATCCAAACGCTTGCCATGATCAAGGCATACATTACGTACTGCCTTTTTCTGGGTCTTCTTGAAGAAGCGACCGAGCATCGCTTTATCCATCTTCTCTTCGTCGCTCAACGTTGCCAAGCACTCTTCTTTTATTGAAGCGAACTTGTCCATACGTGCTTCTTTAGCACTTGGCTCCATGGCGAAGTCATAGTACTGCTGGTAGCAGAGATCCATGATCTTCTTACCGATCGCCTCGTCGTTATTCTCGTGGTTATAGGTGCGCTTGGTCTGGCTTTTGGGGACCATTGCACTCAATTCATCCAGAGCTACGCATTGCTTTTTGATCGCATCATGCGCCAACTTGATCGCTTCGATCATGTCGGCTTCCTGCACCTCGTTCATTTCACCCTCCACCATGAGGATATCGCTCTTGGTACCGGCGACGATAAGGTCCATATCCACGCCTTCCATTTCGGAATGCATGGGGTTCAGGACCATTTTACCGTTCACACGTGCTACGCGCACTTCGGTAACTGGTCCACCGAACGGGATATCGCTTACGGCCAATGCTGCGGAAGCCGCGAGACAGGCCAGTGCATCGGACTGGTTGTCCTTATCGGTGCTCATTAGGGAGATCACGACCTGTGTATCGCCATGGAAATCATCCGGGAATAGGGGACGCAGAGCGCGGTCCACCAAACGACTTGTTAGCACTTCATGATCGCTTGGGCGTGCCTCACGCTTGAAGAAGCCTCCAGGAAAACGTCCAGCAGCGCTGAATTTTTCACGGTATTCCACCTGTAACGGCAGAAAATCGATACCCTCACGGGCTTCTTTGGTAGCCACAACGGTGGCCAATAGGATCGTATCGCCTAATCGCACCGTAACGGCGCCATCGGCTTGTTTGGCCAACACACCGGTCTCGATGGTTATGACCTTGCCATCGCCCATGTCGATGGTCTTCGTAATTGCTTGTGGTTTCATCTTCTTATTCCTCTTAACATCTTTCCGGACGGTCATTCCGGTCAACGAGCCGGAATCCCGTTGCCTTCTTGGCTGAATAGCCTATAAGTAAAAAGGGCGATCGTTGTCAACGACCGCCCCCTCAATTCGATCAATATGTTCCAGCCATTGCAGCCAGTAAAGCGGCCGCAGGCATGGCCTTACTTACGCAGGCCGAGTTTGGCGATGATCGTGCGGTAACGCTCGATATCGTACATCTTCAGGTAATTCAGCAATTGTTTGCGCTTACCTACCAAGGACATCAAGGCTTTTGTGGTGCCGTGGTCCTTTTTATTGGTTTTCAAATGCCCTGTGAGGTGATTGATGCGTGCTGTGAACAGCGCGATCTGGCTTTCAGAAACACCGGTATTCGTGTCGGAACCCCCGTGTTGCTTGAATATTTCCCTCTTGGCTTCGGTAGTTGGATACATCTTCTTTTTGGTAACGGACGGCAAAGATAGGGATATTACGGATCCGACAATGGCCGGTTCAATATTTACCCCCTGAGCAGGGCGAACGTCTGTCCCAAAAAGCCCTTCAGTTGCTTCCGGTGAACGATCTTATCCAGAAATCCATGCTCCTGAACGAACTCGCTCGTTTGGAATCCTTCGGGAAGATCACGGCCAATGGTTTCGCGCACAACTCGTGGGCCCGCAAAAGCAACAAGTGCCTTCGGTTCGGCAATGTTCAGATCCCCCAACATGGCAAAACTAGCCGTAACACCACCGGTAGTAGGGTCGGTGATCACACTGATATAGGGTAGCTTCTTTTTCGCCATTTGTGAGAGTTTGGCGCTGGTCTTTGCCATTTGCATTAGGCTATAACCGGCTTCCATCATACGGGCACCACCACTTTTACTGATAATGACCAACGGACACTTCCGTTTCATGGCGAGATCCGCGGCCATGGCGATCTTTTCACCTACCACGCTGCCCATACTACCACCGATAAAGCGGAAATCCATACAGGCGATCACCACGGTATGCGTATCCAACTTGCCTTCAGCAGCGCGTATCGCATCATTCAGGCCAGAGTCAATGCGGCTTTTCAATAAGCGATCAGCGTATTTTTTGGTATCCTCGAAGTTCAATGGATCACCTGCTATCAGATCTCGTCCGAACTCGGTGAATTTGTGATCATCGAAAAGAATGGCGAAGTATTCTTCGCTTCCGATCTTCTCGTGATGCTCGCACTTGCTACAGACCCAGAGGTTGTTCTCGTGCTCTTCGGAGGTCATTACCTCTTTGCATTCCGTACACTTATACCAAAGACCTTCAGGGGTTTCCTTCTTTTCTTCGGTACTGGTAGTTATGCCTTGCTTAACGCGTGTGAACCAACCCATATCCAAGCAGTGAAGGTGCGAAGTTAGGGTTTGCGATCCATGACCGCCCAAGGCTGCCTGCTTCGTTCATACGAAGTGCTTTATGGTTGATGCGTATTATCATTGATTTTTAATTTGACGGGGCAACGCGATCAGTAGATCTCATGTCTATGACCTATCCATAGTGCATGCGAATTTTGAATTGTGAGCGTGGAACGAATTGTAGATATCAGTAAAACAGATCGAATGAACAAAGTATTTCTCGTCGTAGTGCTTTTATGGAGCAGTGAATGTTCAGGACAGATATTATTGGATAACACACTGACTCCGGAGCAATTGGTGCAGAACGTCCTGTTGGGCGGTGGAGTAACTGCTAGCAATGTTACGTTCAACGGCGTTCTGAATGCTCCCATCGATGTTCAAGTTGGTAGTTTTAATGGAACGAACTGCAATGTTGGCATAGCATCCGGGGTCATTTTGGCCACTGGCGATATCGACGTTGCGTTAGGGCCGAACAACGCTGCCGGAGCAACGTTGGGTGATGGAGATGGTCAAGGCGATCCGGATCTGGATGAGGCCTCTAACTCGACTACATATGATAGAGCCGTGCTGGAGTTCGATTTTATTCCAAGTGGAGATTCGTTGGAGTTCCGGTATGTATTTGGAAGTGAAGAGTATTTGGAATTTGTGAATGCGGGCTACAACGATGCGTTCGGGTTTTTCTTGAGTGGCCCAGACATTAGCGGTCCATATTTGAATAACGCCGCGAACATTGCGTTGATCCCTAATTCCGGATTGCCGGTCACGATCGACAATTTGAATGATCTGGTGAATTCATCCTATTACGTTGACAACGGTGATGGCTTTACACAACCTAATTCCAGTGATGAGCAGTACATTCAATTCGATGGGTTCACCGTGGTATTGACAGCAAAGGCAGTGGTACAATGTGGTCAAACGTACCATATAAAGATCGCGATCGCTGATGCGGGAGATCCCATCTTGGACAGCGGCGTTTTTATTGAAGGAGGTTCGTTCACTAGCCCGAATGCGATCGACCTGGAAATAGTTACGGCAAGTGCTGACGGCACATTGACAGAAGGTTGTACCGATGCGTTCTTTACCATAACACGTCCGGAAAGTGATAGCACCTTAACCGTAAATATTGCCGTTTCTGGCACGGCGATCAACGGAACGGATTACACGCAAATTCCGAGCGCATTTACCATTCCCGATGGGCAGAATAGCATTAGTTTTCCTGTGAGTGCCTTTCTGGATGGAATTTCGGAAGGTGTCGAAGAGATCATACTAACGGCCACTTTTATCAATTTGTGCGGAGATACATCGATCAGTACGGCCAGTGTACCTATTCTGGATTATGTCCCCATTGATGCAATGACGAACAACCTTGAACTGGATTGTACCCAAGACAGCGTGTCGGTCTCGGTATTGGCAACTGGTGGCTTTGGTGAGTTAAGCTATTTGTGGAACACTGGCGATCAAATGGCAAGTACATGGCTATCGGGATTGATCGATGGCACCTATTCGGTAACGATAACCGATGATTGTGCGCAAAGCGTGACAGAACAATTGGATGTATTCAGCGGCTGTGAGATCATTATTCCCAATGTGTTTTCGCCGAATGGCGATGGATACAATGATTTTTTCGTGATCGATCATATCGAGAGTCGGAGCAATACATTGAATATTTATAACCGTTGGGGTAATGTTGTCTATGAGACCAGGAATTACCGTAACCAGTGGAACGGTCGTGATCTACCGGACGGAACCTATTATTACGTTTTACAGGTCACTGACGAACAAGAAGCACGAACTGGGCATTTGACCATCTTGGGACATAGGTAAGCAAATAACCAAACCAGCTCGATTTCACGATCCACCGCCAAGGTCGTACCTAATTGAACCAACGCCAGTTTTTCCAGTTTTAAACCACCGCCGGGTCTTTCGTCTTCCGAGACCCTGCGATCCGCAGTACCTTGATCATAAAAGTTCAGGTCCATCATTGATCGAAAGAATTCAATTGCTGTTACCGTGAGACGATCAGCCGGACCACTTGGGCGTAGTTCCCTGAAACACTCGAAGGGAACACAGCCACATACATCCCTTCCGGCTCACCGTTAAGATCAACAGTGGTGCCGAAGGTTTGCAAGACCTCTCGCCCGAATGCATCGTAGACTACGATGTATTTGGGTTGTTGCGTGTTGAAGGTGAATTGACCTGAGGATGGATTGGACGAGATACAAACCGGAAGTCCTATTGGTGCTGGGACTTCTACAACCGCTATTGGCAGTTCACCGCACGGGACTAGGTCCGGAGGACCACAAGGCGCAGTATAGAGCACATTACCACCGAGTGTGAAACATCGCAAACTGGTACCCATCTCGCCAGGTCCATAGAAGTCTGCCGTAAGGCCAGTAGTGCTTCCTATTCCTTCGATAAAGGAAAAAGCAATGCAGATCTCGGTGGTGTCAATATTGATCCTTTTACGGTAATTCGGTCCAACTAATATGGAGTCCACTGATACTACTATTCCAGTACCTCCTGGACCATTATCTGCCAAAAATCCCTCTAATGTATCGCCTACACCCAGCGTGAAGTCATAAAGCAGGTTTTCCACTCCCGACTGCATACTGCGCCAATACACCTTTCTGGCCGCCGTATCCTCTCGTAAATAACCTGGGCCATCATCTCCTGGTGGAAAGCAACAGCCGCTACCTGGCATACTCAAATAATTTTCCTGGATCTTCACGTAGTTAAACCCATTGATCAGCGTATCTCCCGCCATGTAGTTCTGGATATAGGCCCAATCTCCACACATTTGATCAAGGCAACCCGTTGTCATCCCCCATACAGCACCACTATCCGGGAAGGGGTGATAAACATTGAATTGGGCGTTGGCTCGAGGAATTAAAATGAAGACAGCTACGCATAGCAGCGAATAGTTGAAATATCCCAAGAGAGTACGGAAACTCCGGAGGAGGGATGAATATTCCATGGCACTTAAACCACCGCCGGGTCTTCTGTCTGCGGAGACCCTGCGATCCACAGTACCATTACCATGATCATAAAAGTTCAGGCCCATTATTGATCGAACGGACTACCAAGATAGTCGATCCGGGACACTAGCATTATGATGTGCCGAAATGACTTACGATCATTGCCAAAGTTGGCCGCTAAAAACGAACAAGGCCCACCGAGAACGGCAGGCCTTGCTTTAGAAGTTTAGAAGTGTGTTACGCCACAGTGATCTTCTTGTCCGCGTAAACGTCTTGGATAGCGTTCAGCAATTGGATGCCTTCTTTCAATGGGCGTTGGAATGCTTTTCGACCACTGATCAAGCCTTGGCCACCGGCGCGTTTGTTGATCACGGCTGTGCGCACTGCTTCGGCCATATCACTGGCTCCGCTGCTGGCTCCACCGCTATTGATCAAGCCGATTCGGCCCATGTAGCAATTGGCCACTTGGTAACGGCAGAGGTCGATCGGATGGTCGGTCGTAAGGTCGCTGTAGACCTTTGGATGTGTTTTTCCGTAGCCCTTCAGCGCATTGTAGCCGCCGTTGGTCTCAGGCAGTTTCTGCTTGATGATATCCGCTTGGATGGTGACACCTAAATGGTTTGCTTGGCCAGTGAGGTCGGTGGCGGTGTGGTAATCCTTGCCATCTACTTTGAACCCATTATTGCGGATATAGCACCACAGGATGGTGGCCATGCCCAACTCGTGTGCGTATTCGAACGCTTCCGCGATCTCCGTGATCTGGCGCGTGCTTTCTTCACTGCCGAAGTAGATCGTTGCTCCTACGGCAACGGCTCCCATATCCCATGCAGCCTTAACGTCACCGAACAATACTTGGTCGAATTTGTTCGGGTAGGTCATCAGTTCATTGTGATTGATCTTCACGATGAACGGGATCTTATGGGCGTATTTGCGGGAGTTGGCAGCAAGCACACCAAAGGTGGAAGCAACCGCATTGCAACCACCTTCATAGGCTAGTTTAACAATGTTCTCAGGGTCGAAATAGGCAGCGTTCGGAGCGAAACTGGCTCCGGCACTGTGTTCAATGCCTTGGTCAACAGGTAAAATGCTCACGTAACCTGTGTTCGCCAAGCGGCCGTTATTGTATAGCGCTTGCAAGCTACGCAGCACCTGTGGATTACGATTCGTCAATGCAAAACTGCGATCAACGAAATCCGCACCAGGCAGGTGCAACATTCCTTTGTCAATGGTCTCACACTTGTGTTCCAATAACGATCTGGCGTCCGTGCCTAACAGCTCCTCAATATTACCGGTCTTCAACTTTTCCATGCACTTGATGCGTTTTTCTTTAGCGCGGCAAATCTAATCAATGGGCCGTGGGGCGTAAAGCGTTTTTTGGGTGTGTTACGAGAATGATATCAGAAACGTTATGGGTGCGGGTACCAATAGTTTGCAATGTATTGCAGCACATCGACGCAATGGAACGATCGCGCCGTGTTCCGGTAGTTTTGGACAGAGTTACTTTAGCTAGTCAGTGTTCATGCAGCCAATGAGAAACGACGTCATTCCGGGCAACGACCCGGAAAACGAACAACTATCAACATTAGAACCAAGGGCAGATCAGAACGGATACCCGATTCCAAGATTGAAATTATACTGGTTCCTGTAGCGCGTCAAAGGCAGATCCAATTCTTCCAATTGCGCTTGGTACCGATCTTTTGGCTGGAATAGCCATCGTTCACCGCTGGGCAACGAAGGGTCTTTGGTCTGGAGACCGAGGTCGACCCGAACAATGAAGAAGTCGAAATTCAAACGCACACCGGCTCCGGTTCCTATTGCAAGTTCGCTTAAGAATGTATCGCTGAAGCCGCCACCGGGTCTCTTTGGATCCTCTTCCAACTCCCAGATATTTCCGATGTCGGTGAATAGTGCTCCTTCGAAAATGCCGATCAGTTTGAACCGGTATTCCGCATTGGCTTCCATACGGATCTCGCCTATGCGGTCATAGGCCAGTAGCGGGGCACTGTATGAACCGGGGCCAATGGACCGTGCGCGCCAAGCTCTAAGACCGTTAGCGCCGCCAACGAAGAAGCTGCTCTCGAACGGCAATACGGTAAGGTTCCCATAGGGTACGCCAATACCCGCAGCAATCCGGAATGCCAAGCTGCTTTTTTCGTGGATCACATGGCGCCATCGCAGGTCGCTATCCAGCTTTAGGAATTCAGCATAGCGGATGCCGGATACGGTATTGAATGTATTCCCAGCAGTGTCTTGAGATGCGGAACCCATGAATCCCAGCGGAGCCGCCCATTCACCGGTGATCCGCGCGAAAAATGAATTGCGTGCCTTGCTATTGACCTGTGTATTGTGCGTGAATTGACTGCGCATACCCACGATCAAGTGGTCTGTATAACTGTCCGTAAAAACCGGGTCGTTCGCTTGTTGAAGGTATGTTCGGAAAGCCTCCGATTTCTCCGGGATCTTGATCACATTGATCTCCAGCGGGAAAAAGCCGACCGTATTGTACCGTGATTCCTGCCATTCGAAGCCATAGGAGAATTTGGCCAATGTGCGTCCATAATCCGGACGTTTTTGATAGTTGTACAGGATGTTGATCGTTGTGCTTGGCGCGGTCGATCGTGGTGGTCGAATGAACCAAAGTGGCTGAAGGAATTTCGGGAACCGGATGCTCAATTCCGGACCAATGTCCACGGTGTTGAATAGTCCTTCGTTCACAACACCGCCGGTAGTTCCCTGCTGCGAGCCCGCGCTGGTGAAGCTTTGTTGAGCCTCCAGACCCAGCACAAGTTGCAATTGCGCGCTTGCCATACCCTTGAAGAGGTTACGGTGTTTGTAGGCAAGGGATCCGGAGATCCCGAAAAATCCACCCCTGTTCGTCCCGGAAGCCTCGGCGGATACCGATTGTTCTTTACCAGGCAGCACATCAATTCGCGCATTGGCAAGACCAGGTCCCGCTGTTAGGGTGGTATCGTAGGTAATATCGATCCTATCGAAGACCCTCAATCCGGAAAGACGCCTATAGGTCCGGTCCGCATTGCTTTGCCTAAAGCGGGAATTGGGTTCCAGATAGACTTCGGTGAGCAGTGCGTTCGGGTTATACCGGAGCTTATTGCTGTACAGGATCGCGTAGTCATGATACTTCAATGTATCAGGAATCAGCCCTTCGCTTCTTCGCGAATAGCGCTGTGTTGCAACGGTTACGTCAACGATGGAGTAGACCGATCCTTCGGGAGTTCCGGCCAACCCCTTATCGGGACCACTGACTGCGCGCTCGAAATGAAGTTCAATATCCACCTGAAGGTTTCCGACCGTGGTATCTGCATCATAATGAATCAGTTCTTTCGTAAAGAAAAGGTAGCCCTCTTCACGCAGGGTCTGTGTTATGCGCGCACGTTCAGCATCGAGTTCATCCACATCGAATCGTTGTCCTTTCTTGATCCGCGCGTTGATCGTATCCTTCAGTACATAGTACTTGATCCGATCATCATCGATCTCGTAATTGATGTTCCTGTAACGGTACATGGGGCCCGGTGTCACGGAATAGGTTACTTCTGCTTTAGGCTTGGTGTACGGTTTTCCACGGCCCCCGAAAAGTTTACGATGCGTGTAATGGACCGTATCGCTCACAATGGCTTTGAAGTAACCCTCCCGTTGCATGTAGGCACGGATCTGCTGGTTGGAGCGCGCGGTGAGCGAACTATCAAGAATCACAGGCGGCTCACCCACTACATCGCGAAGCCACTCTCCAGCAGTGCGTGAATATGGTTTGGGCAGTTTGCCATCTTCTGCGCGGTGCTCGTTCAGTTGATCTCTACGTTTATCCTTTCGCTCTCGTTTAATGGCGATTTGGGCTGGATCAGGCAGGTTATACGCAGTGAGATAAAAGCGCAGACCAAGGATCTTCTTATTCGGTTTCTGTTTGATGATACCGATCAGATCATCCTTATCGACCGAACGTTCCGCAACTTTTACGGTGTTCTTTTTCAGTAAATAACGCCCTTCAGGAACGCGTTTCGTGGGGTCGCAACCAATAAGGATCAGCAAGGCCGCGATGGAAAGCAAGATATGTGAACGATGGAGATCCAATTAAACTATGTTGCAACGTATTTTGCGCTTCCTCTGACCATTTCCATTGGTCCGCGCCAAATATACCCGACCATTGATCACTAAAGCCGAACTGAAGCACGTACGTAGCTTACAGCAAAAGAAGTACCGGGACAGCACGGGCCTTTTTTTGGTGCAGGGTCCTAAGCTTGTGGCTGAATTGTTAGCATGCGATGGACCCGTGGAAGCGCTCTTTGTTACCGAAGAAGCGCAGTTGAAGTACAACTGGCCTTCGTCCACAGTACTTCCTGCACATGAATTGGATCGCTTAGGGACATTGGATAGTGGGGTCGAAGCGATCGCCGTAGTACGTAAGAGCATCCCGGAAAAATTCGGTACAACGCGTACTAATGAATTGATCTTGGTGCTGGATGGCGTGCGTGATCCCGGGAATTTGGGAACGTTATTGCGAATTGCGGATTGGTTCGGCATTGCACGCGTGGTATGCAGTCCGGACTGTGTAGAGGTCTGGAATCCAAAATGCGTACAAGCCAGCATGGGGGCCTTGTTCCGTGTTGAAGTCCATTCCGTTGAACTTGGCTCTTTCCTAGCTGATCAAGAACGATCAGGAACTTCGCTATACGTAGCATCCATGGAGGGCCAGAACGTTTTCGATGTTGCGTTGAAGCGACCTGCCGCGTTGATCATGGGAAGTGAATCCCATGGTGTTTCCGATGCCGTGCGTACCATCAGAAATACATTGATCGCCATTCCTGGTTCAGGAAATTCCGAATCGCTGAACGTGGCAATGGCTGCTTCGGCACTTTGTATGGAATTTACAAGGCAGCTTCGTTTACCACGATAGCAAGGTTCGACCGAGTCTACTTCTTCAACTGAAGCGCAACTTGGTCCGCAACGCGTTGGCCATCCATCGCTGCACTTACAATTCCGCCAGCATATCCGGCACCTTCTCCACATGGATATAAGCCGCTGATCTCCACGTGCTCCAACGTGTTCGGGTCACGCGGGATGCGCACAGGAGAGCTTGTTCGCGATTCCACAGCAACGACGACCGCCTCATTGGTGAGGTATCCGCGCATTTTCTGACCGAAAGCTTTCAGACCGTTCCGTAACCGGCTGGCGATCTCTTGTGGCAGTAGTTCATGCACGGAATACGACGTAATGCCCGGTAAATAACTGCATGCTGGGAGGTCGGTCGAAAGCTTGCCTTCAATGAAATCGACCATGCGTTGTGCGGGTGCTGTTTGCCGTTTTCCGCCAGCGACCCATGCAGCATGTTCTACGCTTTGTTGGAAAAGCATCCCACTGAGCGGATCTTCGTGGGTGCCGGTAGGTGCCGTGACCACAATGCCGGAGTTAGCGAAGGGATTATTGCGTTTGCTCGGACTCCATCCATTGGTCACCACCTCCTCCTGTTCCGTGGCGCAGGGTGCGATGATGCCACCCGGACACATGCAGAATGAATACACGCCAAGTCCTTCGACCTGCTGCACCAAGCTATAGCTGGCCGGTGGGAGGTACGGATCGCGCACCTTGCAATGGTATTGAGCGGCATCGATGATCGCTTGCGGATGTTCAATGCGCACACCCATGGCAAAGTCCTTGCGTTCGATACGGATCTGTTTTGCATGCAGCATCCGGAACACATCGCGGGCCGAGTGACCGGTGGCCAATACCACCGCATCGCTGCGGTATTCGTTTCCATTTGCTGTGATGACACCGCGAACATGATCGTTCTCCACGATGAGGTCCACCACGTGGCAATTGAAATGTACAAGACCACCAGCAGCAACAATCGCTTCGCGCATGGCCGTGATGATCCCCGGTAATTTATTGGTACCGATGTGCGGATGGGCGTCCACCAGGATATCCGGAGGTGCACCATAAGCAACGAATAGATTGAGCACCTCTCTCACATCACCGCGTTTGTGGCTACGTGTGTAGAGCTTTCCATCGCTATACGTACCGGCACCGCCCTCACCGAAACAATAATTGCTGTTCGGATCGACGATATGCTCACGGTTTATTGCTGCTAGGTCCCTTCGTCGATCACGCACATTCTTGCCGCGTTCCAGAATAATGGGCCGCAAACCGTTGCTAATAGCGCGCAATGCCGCAAATAGTCCAGCAGGGCCGCAACCAATGATCAGCACGGTGGGAGCCGAACTCACATCTGGTAAAGCAGGTGGGTCGTAGGATACGTGTTGCTCAACTTCCGTTGAAACAAGCACGCGCAATTGGAACCGCGGGTGCTTGCTGCGTGCATCAATTGAACGCTTCAAGATCCTTGATGTACCAACTTCGCTCAATGCGAAACCAGCAGCTTCTGCGGCGGCATCGCGCACCAATACGGGGTCATTGGCCTCAGCAGGGGATAGCAGTATATCCACGGTCCTTTCCAAGCGGCCAAGGTAGGGAGGTTGTTGGATAACGGTATTTGGTTCAAGCACTCCGGAGCAACGAGGAGTTCTACCCTTCGAACGTAAACGTCAATACCCAGACCTTCGAACGAAGGCTTTGAATGGGCCTACTGAATCGTGTATCGTCGTCGATCAACAAATTCGGGATCCCTATTCCGGTCTTGAGCTCAATGCCGAATTTGAAATAGGGGAGGAACATATCGAAACCACCGCCCACTTCGGCAGCATAATCGTTCTTTTTCAGTTTGATCACCCCGTCATCCAGATCCTGATTCACATCTTTTTGGCTTGCCATATCGATTCCGAAATGACCACCAGCGATCAAGTATGCGGCGAAATTGTTGATCCTATCACTACGAAGTTTTACAAGCAGCGGAAATTCCAAGTAGGTACTTTCCACCTGTTTTTGAAAATAGACAGAACCAAGATCCGGGTCCCGGAATTCATATTGCAGGATCCTGTCCTGGAACGAAAGGGTAGGTAAGAACCGCAGGCTCAGGTTCTTGGTCATGTTCAGCGATGCAACGATCCCCAGATTGAAACCGGGTTGTTTCTGATGCTGCATTTCCAACAACGAGTCCCCGAACACCGAGTTTGGTTTCAAGCGCGTATAGAAGTCGCTGGTGTTGTAGCTGAGCAGGAACCCGAAATGAAAACGACGCTGATCGAAGTTTGGCATGTTCTTGACCTTGATACCCTTGACCCCCTGCGCACTGGACCCTAGAGAGGCCAGCAGGAAAAACAGTGGTAGCAATGTTCGAAAAAACCTATTCAGACGCATAGTATGGGCAACGAAATTAAGCACGGATCCGTATGTGGCCTTATGCATGACCAAACGGTTGTGAACCATCTATTTGCGGCCAGTGTACAGAGAAGCAATTCCTCCGGTCAATGACTCGGCCTTGCATTCGCGCAACCCGGCGCTGACCATGATCTTCAGGAAGTCCGAGCCTTCAGGGAACGCCTCAACACTTTTCGGTAGGTACGAATATGCCGCGCAGTCCTTGCTTACCGCTTTACCAACAAAGGGCATTACACGGTGGAAGTAGAACCGGAACAATTGCTTCATAGGCGTTTTCTGCGGCTTCGAGAATTCCAGCACGAAAAGCCTCCCATTGGCCTTGAGCACCCGCTGCATTTCAGTGATCCCGCGTTGGAGTTCTTCAAAATTCCGAACACCGAAAGCAACTGTGATCGCATCGAATGTTCCATCCGGGAATGGCAGGGCAACGGAATCTGCTTGTTGCAGTTTGATCTGATGGTCCAACCCTTTTTTGGTCACTTTCGTGCGGCCATGGCTCAACATGCCTTCAGAAATATCAACGCCGATCACTTCAGGAACGTGCTTGGCGGCCATGATAGCCAGGTCCGCGGTACCCGTAGCGACATCGAGTAATTTCTGAACGGGTTCCTTGGTCACTTCGCGCATCACTTTCCGGCGCCAGCCTTGGTCAATACCCAGTGAGAATAGGCGATTCAGCAGGTCGTACTTCGGCGAGATCGCATCGAACATCTGCTCCACTTGTTGCCGTTTGGAGCCATCCGGGGAATATGGTGTAACGGTCATGACGGCAGTTCAAGACGGATGCATTCGCTAAGAAAACGTGTACGATCCACGGGCACGACGCCAACTTCTTCACACACCAGACCACCGGCAAGGTTCGCCAATTCCCCGATGTGCTTGGCAGACAACCCTTGCGCCAGGGCCAATGCGGCTACCGCGATCACAGTATCGCCAGCGCCGCTGACATCTGCGATCTTCCGGCGATGCGCATCAATACGATGGGTCAATTCACCCTGATGGATATAGGTTCCGTGCTCGCTCAACGTGATCATACTGATCGCATTTCCCAATTGCGCTTCCAATAGGTTCACGGCGTCGGAAACACTGTTGTCGCTTGTTGGATCAATATCGATCTTCAGTCCTTCGCGCAGCTCCTTCAGATTCGGTTTGAACAGTGAAACGCCCCGATAGGCAAGGAAATTCCGCTTCTTCGGATCAACGGCTACCGGAACTTTGGCCGTATTCGCTAGCTCAATGATGCGTGCGATCGTGTTCTCCGCAAGCACGCCTTTGTTATAATCCTCCAATACGATCACGCCCGGCTTTTCCGATCCCAACAGTGCTTCAACACGAGCGATCAATGCGTTCGCATCGTTGAGCGATAGATCGTCCTCCTGTTCCTCATCAACTCGGACAATGTGCTGATGGCCACTGATCACGCGGGTTTTTACCGTGGTTCGGCGTTCGGGTGATCGAATGATGCCGGCCACTGAGAGGCCTTGTTCCTTGAATCGGAGATCCAAATTCTTCGCGTTCTCATCATCGCCCACTACGCTAACGACCACGGCATTCGCGCCAAGCGCTTTCATGTTCAATGCAACGTTGGCGGCACCACCTAAACGGGCGCTACGTTCGTGTACTTGTACTACAGGCACAGGTGCTTCCGGGCTTATGCGTTCCACACGGCCCCAGAGGTACGCATCCACCATAACATCGCCGATCACAAGTGCCGTAGTGCGCTGCGCGCCATCGAAGAACCGTTCACTTGCGAGCGTCATCTTTTATCAAAGTTCACCAACTGCTTTAGCAATACGACGCAGGGCTTCAACCAGTTTATCATCGCTCGTTGCGTAGCTGATGCGAACCGTGTTATCCGCACCGAAGGACAGGCCTTCGACCAAACTCACATTGGCATTATCAAGCAGGTATAAACTAAGGTCCACGGCACCCTTGATCGGTCCTCCGAATGAAGCGCTAACATCCGGCAACAAGTAGAATGCACCTTGCGGAACGTTGCATTTCCAACCGGGGATCTTGTTCACTCCTGCCACGACAAGATCACGTCGCCTACGGAAATCATTGCGCATTCCAGCAAGTATCGCGGGGTCGGCCTCCACGCACGCTTTCGCAACGCGCTGTGAGATGCTATTCGCACCGGAAGTGAATTGGCCTTGCAATTTGGTAGCAGCTTGCGCGATCCACAAGGGAGCACCCATGTACCCTAACCGCCATCCCGTAAGCGCGAACGCTTTGCTCAGTCCATTCACCGTAATGGTCCTTTCCGCCATACCGGGCAACGATCCAAAGCTGAAATGGGATCCGTCGAATACGATATGTTCGTAGATCTCATCGGCGATCACGTAGAGGTCCTTGTGCTTCGCTACTTCTTCCGCCAATGCTTCGTGTTCTGCTCTGGTAAGCACGGAACCGCTTGGGTTACAGGGGCTACTGAACATGAGCAACCGGGTCTTTGGCGTAATGGCCGCAGCGATCCGTTCCACAGGAACCTTCCAATCCTCTTCCAAAGTGGACCGCACGATCACGGGTATTCCACCTGCCAATTGCACTTGTGAGGCGTAGCTCACCCAGAACGGAGCAGGTATCACCACTTCGTCGCCAGGCCCTACCAAGCTCATGATCACGTTGATCAAAGCCTGTTTGGCACCGGTACTGATCACGATCTGGTCAGGGGTGAACGAGAGACCATTGTCGCGTTCGAACTTATTGGCAATGGCCTTTCGCACATCGGCATAACCGTTCACCGGAGAGTATTTATGCCAGTTACCGTTCAACGCTTCACGGGCGGCATCCAAAGCGAAAGCGGGTGGATCATGATCCGGTTCGCCTAGGCTCAGGTCGATGATGTCGCGGCCAGCAGCGCGCAATTCTCGGCTCCGGCGGGCCATCAGCAAGGTTGCCGATTCGGTCATCGACGAAACAATAGGGGACAGGCGCATGCGTTGATTCTAGGTCCGTGAACGGATGTTCCGGTGTTAAGGGCGCAAAACTACATAAGCGGGACGGGGTGGTCTCGAACATCTGCGCCAGTATCCCGATATTCGTCCACGACTTTATGAACATGAACGATCCTTTGATCCTGGTCCTTGTGGCCATATTGCCCTCCGTAGTGGTTTTTCTCACCTCGTTCTATGCGATAAAACAGTTCATGGGAGCGCGACAAAGTGAGCGCGTTACGGAACTGCGGAAAGAAGATCACAAGCATGCCTTGCCTTTACGTTTACAAGCGTATGAGCGTCTTGCGCTGTTCACGGAGCGCATTTCGCCGGGTGCCTTGGTGTTGCGATTGCACAAGAGCAGCATGAGTTCCGGCTCGCTGCATAGCGCGTTGATCAGCACCATTCGGGAGGAATTTGGGCATAACGTTACCCAGCAGATCTATGTAAGCGATAAGGCGTGGTCCAAGGTGATGAAAGCCAAGGAGGAGACCATTCGGTTGATCAACTTGAGCTACGAGCAGACCGGAAACGTGAACTCCGGAACGGAATTGAGCCGCAAGATCTTTGAGAATACCGCAAAATTGTCGCACACGCCAAGTCAAGAAGCCATGCAGGCGATCAAGGAGGAAGTGCGGCGCATGTTCTGATCAGATCGATGCAAGTACATCCTCCGCGGCAGAAAAGGGGTCAGCACCATTGTGTACGGCATTAACAGCATTTTCCATGGCGGCTCTCGCTTTCGGGTCTTCGCGGAAACGCTCCAAAAGGCCAGCTTCAACGGCTTTTGAAGCCAGTACAGGTCTTGCTCCTGCGCTTGGCATCAAGCATACCGGATCCCTGTTCCAGCGTGAAAAGCTCCTCGATATGATCGGTTAATTCCTTGATGCCTGTGTTTGCCAAGGCATCCGTTAAGAGCACTTGCGGATGGCGGCCGTTCATGCGTTTGGGCAAATAATGGATCGCGTTGATCAGGTCACGTTGCGTGTTTTTTGCGCGTTGTAATTCCTGCGATGCTGTTTTTGTAATGGCAACGATATCCGCTGTTTCCATGATGCCCCGTTTAATTCCTTGCAGTTCATCACCTGCCCCTGCGATCATCAGCAACAGGTTCAGATCGGTCATCCGGTCAACTTCCAATTCACTTTGGCCTACGCCCACGGTCTCGATGAGGATCCGGTCATAACCTGCAGCTTCACATAAGGTGATCGTTTCCCGCGTTCTACGTGCCACACCGCCCAATGTGCCTGCCTTGCAGACGTGGCCGGATAAAGGCATCATCATTCTGCGCCAATTTCTCCATGCGCGTTTATCGCCAAGAATGCTGCCGCCGCTGGTTACACTGCTTGGGTCTATGGCCAGCACCGCAACTTTGTGCGTTCTCTGGATCAATTCCGTTCCCAACGCATCGATCAACGTGCTTTTACCGACTCCAGGAATGCCGGTAACACCCAGTCTGTATGCTTTTCCGCTGTACGGTGCGCACCTTGCCAGCAGTGCTTTTGCAGTGTCCCTGTCCTGGGAACGTGTGCTTTCAACAAGCGTAATGGCTTTGCCAAGGGCGCCACGATCACCAGTTCGCAAGTGTTCAAATAGTTCGTTCACGGAGCCCCCTCTGCCGGGGGGGAAGCTATTCGGCGGCTTGGTCATGCGAACACTGAATTAACTGCATTCGGTCCGATGGAAGGATCGATCGGAACAGTAATGCGATCAAAGGGCTTGTTGCCAGCCTGCATCCTCGCTAGCGATGTTCCTCCCAGTATTCTTTTGGAGTTACGATTCTCGTAGTTCTGTGCGTCTTCATGGTAAAGTCATTTGTATTTCCTGTCACAATGAAGTCAGCTTTTGAAAACTGCGCCAATTCCAAAAATCGGTTGTCTGGCAAGTCTTTCTTTCTCGACCTTTACTTTGGCTCGTACATTTTTGGCCATTTCGATCAATCCGGCCATCAAGAAATCTGCATTAGCCGGAATCCCGGAAATCTCGTGAATTTAGGCCTCGCAAGAACTTCGATGTATTCCTTAACGATTCGGGAGAAACTCAAATGGTTGCGCCCTTCAATACAATGACGAACCAATAAGTATGGATAATTTTCTGGAT
>JADJAA010000006.1 GCA_016704485.1 Flavobacteriales bacterium
CAATATGATTACGTTCCTATCCTTCATAATCTACTTCTTAGCCCTTCATGAAGAAACGTCCCCAAGCGAATCGGCGGATTGGCTTACAGCACCAACAAGCGAACTTAGGGCATTCCTGCTGAACTGTCCACCCTGCCACCTTTTCAGCAACAAGATTCCGCATTCATTTCCGGATCGAATGAAGGGGAACAAGGAAGTTACACGCATTGCGGGCTTCGTTGGAAAGGCCATGATCTCGACGATCTTGGGCGCGCATTGAAGAGCAAATGCGGCGTTGGCGGAAATGAAGGACGGCGCGATCCTATTGCAAGGCGATCACCGTGATAAAGTGTTGGTCTTATTGACCGAGAGAAGGGTTATCGAGTTAAAAAAGGCGGGTGGGTAATTCGAAACCATGCCTATTATCGCCAATATTGACAACTAAATACATACCATGCATCGCATCCTACTATTTGCAGCCGCCATATCGATCACCTGCTTTATTCAAGCGCGTATCGCCCATGCATCTTACTATTTACTCTGAAGATGGTTTGAATTCACCCTTACCGTAAACGGGGAAACGGTTAATGCGGAACCGAGCACCAACGTTAAACTGAGAACAATTAACTACGACTTTGCACGTAAGCAACATCACGTTCGAAGACGAGAACATTCCGCGCATCGAGCGAAGGCTCTACAGCTCGCCACACCCGGTACCGGGCCCAAAGGTCCTGTAGCTGTGGTATTTTCGCGATCAAAGAAAAGAAGGGGGAAACGATCCTTCGGTTCGTTGGTCGTTCGGCGAAAAGATCCATATGGCTAATCCCTACGATCATCATTAACAACAAGTAAGGAAGTCAATCCATCTGGCCGGTGAAGTCAACTTCGATAAAGCTCCTGGTCGATTTACTGCTCCATTGGAGCGCATGAAAGGCGAATTCATGGTATTTTGTGGAGTTCCTCACGACGTGGTAACTGAATTCCGGAACCCGTGGAAGGGCATGTAAAATGCACGATTACCGGATCTGTCGACCGTGCATTAATGCCGACCAAGAGTGGTTAACACATTATCATTCTTGGTGGTGATATCCGGCACGCAGCGAAATTGAAAGCAGGTGATCTGGTCCACGCTGAACTATGGGCAGACCCTGAACCGGATAAGGTAATTCATCCCGGAAGCTCCACGAGACCTTGACTTCATGCCGGAATTCAAAGTGGCTGATAAATTGACAACGGCATGCAACGCAGTATGTGCTATTGGGTGGCGAGCGCGAAGACCGAACCTACCCAAGCCAAACTATCGCAGAATTATTGCGTCGTTTTGAAACGGGACATATTCACTTCGGCGGTAGAACAAAAACATCTAGCAGCGATCGATCGAACGCGACCTGGGGTTTGATCTGTGAGGTGCTGATGACATTCGATCACGGCGCTATGCCTCAAAGATCAGCGTATCCGCTTTGGCACCGGAGACTGGGCGGAGCATTTCTGCTTATCGCGTACGAACTCTTTCGGGCCGCAGATATAGAAGTTCCGATCGTACCCCCACCAAAGCGATGAGCGTATTGTTGTCGATACGCCGATCGCGGAACCCAATGACGCGTTCTACGCGTGAACAACTTGAAGTATCGTTTGCCCAGAAGTTTCCTGCAAGTTCCGTATCCATGATCACAATCCAAGCCCGTTCTATTGAATAGACCAACGTGTTTGCCTTCATTTTTCTTCTTCCGTATCGCGAAAGATGGCCATAATGGCGTGATGCCTGTACCTGCTGCGAAAACTCCGCGGCACCATTGTGGTACGTTATTGTACCGAACACGCGTCTCCCAAAGTAGCCTTTCGCCTTTGCGAATGATGCCTCAATTGTTCGGTCACTCCTTTGCATCGTTGTATCTTAACCATCAATTCGATGTTGCGCGATGTGGTCAACGAGGTAAACTTGAAAGGCCGCCATTTGTCGCGGGCCAGCCATCGCGATTGTACCGCAACCATTCGACCTTACTTTGAATTTCAATCCTGTAGGGCGTGTGAGCACGAACCGTTTCACATCCGGCGTAATGAACGTACTACTCTCGATGTCCGCTATTAATGGCTCCATGCGTTGCTAAAGTAGGTGTTCGAGGTGTGCAAGAAAACAGCAACAATGGTTAACAGGGACATTGTCGCAGAACGCACCACTCCATCGTTATTGCTTAATGAATTGTTCACGCAAAATACCTGCCGCACTCTGTAGAAATTTATCACATACGTCCCGGGCGAGAGAGAAGCATCGATCCGGACGTTCGTTCGTACTGTACCAACGCGTTGTACCACCCGGCCGTCGGTTTATCACCTCTCCTGATACACGCTGCCATTCGAGCGCATCACCCGTAATGCGATCAAGAGCTGGTATTGGGTACACGGCACTGGCTTCTTGTGCACAACACTGGGAACAGCATTCGAAATGTCGACCGTCAGTTCGCAAGCGACCAAAGATCACCGGTTCATTGAAATCGAAGTAGATGTTCGCAATATTCTGAACTGTTTCACCAAGTGCATCCGTTGGGGGTCTGATGGAGAAGCCTGGCGAAGCCATGGCTTTCGGGTTCGTTCGCATTGCTGTCCGGCAATACGATCTCAAGTTGAAAACGAAGTGGAGCACTCCATCGCGCATGAAACCATTCGCTCGGATGGCTGCTTTGGATGAATCGGAATGAATCCCTACTGGGGGTCACCAACGTATCGGCAACTGCACGCGTTCGGCGAGGTAGGTGCCTGTGTTCCGGAAACGGTTAATGTATTCAACCGTAGTGTCGCAGCTACTTCATCCGGTGCCAGCATTGCTGGGAAAAACCTGTCTGTCATTAAGGGTCAAAAGAACTGACTTATGATAAATTGTTATGCTATTGTTGACCGGGTTTGGATGAGTGGTAGAGTGGATTGATCTCACAATACTCCATAAGAACAGTGCCCATCGCTACTGTTTCAGGCACATGCTGGTTAACAACTATATCAGAATAGAACTGGGTCATCGGCGGAGTCTTGTAGGTTATTACGTTACGTTACTGTAGACGTGCCAGGAATGGACGAACGAAATTCAGCGTAATGGGGGATCGAAGGTGATCGTAACAACCGTTGTCTTCGTGAGCCTTGAAACTTCCAGCTCTATCATATAGCTTATGAAACCCCGGTCTGGCTGGCGACATCAACTCATTGTACACTCCAGTTCCACGGGAATGTCCAAGGCGCTTATGGCAAAGTCCAGACCATCAATATTATCATTCACCGTTAACAGTTCTTGAACATATTGCAACGGTAACACATCCGAGAAAAGGTTGAGAAAGCCCTACCAATTCCACAGTGTATTCTCCGATGGGTAAAGCAATACTGTAGTTACCAGCAGTGTCTACCCCAGTTTGGTAGTTCGATGGTAGAAAACGCACTGTTCCGGATATGGATTTCGGTTCATCTGCTCCCTGCTCGCTGTCACTGTTCGCGTCGAAGATATACTGTCCGGAAATAGTAGGATTTACTTCGGAGCAGTAGCTGGTAAGGATGGAACAAAGGTTCAACCTGTTGCACTAAATTGGATGGTTGGTTGGGGTAACAAGCCATGTCAGCACTCAACTCGGTCAAGGTCGTTGGTAAAGGCGGTAAACAAGTACCACTGTTGTACACGATAAGTTCCTGAAGTCCTTCAGGGAACGATGGCATTCAGTGAAGGAACAATCGTTAAGTGCAATAGTCTCAATTGCGCTAGGGAATGCTGGTTGCCCAATATCCGTGGACAAGCCGGTCTGATCCAACTGCCTCAAACCTGATGGCAACTGGGGAATACCATTCGTAAATGCGCCATCAGCGATGAAAGACCACAAGCTGTTCGGGAAAACTGGAAGCAGAACATCCGTCGAAGCTCCGATGATCTTGAATGTTTCCAACATACTCGGTAGAGCTGGAACAGCATTCCAATCCACCCAGCCAACGGATAGATAGCGTAAACCAGCAGGGAAAATCGGCACTGGTAGTAACGGCACATAATCCAGTTAAGCCCGACCAATGAACTGGGCATCGGTAATGAAGTAAGAACGGGTGTAACTACCACCGAAAGGCTATCCACCAAGGTTGGGAAGTTCGATAAGGTTTGTAGGCCATCCATATTGCTGAATATCAACGTGGGGTTATTGGCTACTTGCTGCACTGCCCAACCAGAAGTTATTGAGGACAGGACCCAATTTCCATGTAATCTTGATCTGGCGATAGCATAGGCAGAACTGTCAAATTGGGTAGTCCGAGGTATACAACGCGCAACACACCATCTCCAAGTATGAATGGTTGATGCTCCTTGCTGTTCACCACAGAAATAAATTCCACGTATGAGATCGAAGAGGGCCAAGCTGAAGTGGCCGGGAAGTTGTTGATCTCTACGGCAAGTATCGGCGTGCAGGTGTGCCGTCAAGGGTCCAGTTCTGTAGTTGCGTTGGTGCGTCAATAATTAAGGCCTCGAGGCCAAGCGGTAGCGCGGGAAGATCAGTACCGGTGTAGTTCCAAATTTGAAAGAGGAGACTAGTACCAGAAACGGCAGGAAGGAAGGGAATGCTGTTACTTCAACCCGGGATCGAAACCCAAGTTCATTAAGTTGCATGACACATATTCTAAACCGGTAAGGTCGCAAGGTGTCCATGACACATTCAAGTTAATATTTTCGATGAACGCTCCAGGGTCCGTTATGTAACCATCCGAACTTACAAGATCAGGAATGAAACCATTCAGCACATCCCTAAGCATGAGATCCGGCACAAAGTTTACTTGGCACCAAGTAGGTGTCGTAATGCTGAAAGCAGCAAGGATGATAAGCGCGCGGAAAGACTTCATGACACCAGTTGGTTTAAAAACAGGTGCAAGGTCGACGATCTTTTCGTTCTACAGAACGTCACGAGCTCATTAATACCCCGCCAACCGCTCCACTGCTTCCGCGAATCTGCTCTTTGGCAAGAACCCTTTCTCCAACGGTATCGCAAAGGGCACCGGCGTATCCCAACTTGCTACGCGCATGATGGGTGCATCGAGATGATCGAAACAATGTTCATTGATCAATGCACTGAGTTCACCACCAAAACCACCGGTCAGCGTATCCTCGTGCAGAACGATGACCTTACCGGTCTTCTTCACACTGGCAACGATCGTATCAATATCCAACGGTACCAACGTGCGTAGATCAACGATCTCCATATCGATCGGACCTCCATCGCCACTCGAGCGATCTGCAAGTGTTGCTGCGAGTTCCGTCGCCCAATGCACTCCCATGCCATAGGTGATCACGCTCAATGAAGCAGGGCTATCATGCCGTGTGGCCTGTGCTTCACGAACTACCCGCGCTTTACCGAAGGGTATGCTGTAGGGTTCGGTAGGAACCGGTCCAGAAACAGAGCGATACATGGCTTTGTGCTCGAAGAACATCACGGGATTCGGGTCTTCGAAAGCGGTCATCAGCAAGCCTTTCGCATCGAACGGATTACTCGGGTAAACAACCTTCAGGCCTGGTGTTTTCACGAACCACATTTCATTGCTTTGACTGTGGAATGGACCAGCGCCAACGCCAGCGCCGGTGGGCATTCGGATCACCACATCAGCGTTCTGTCCCCAGCGGTAATGGCTCTTGGCGAGCACGTTGCAGATCTGCGTCATGCCCTCGCTCACGAAATCCGCGAATTGCATTTCCATCATGGCCTTCATGCCCTTCACACTAAGGCCGTATGCTGCACCAACGATCGCGCTTTCACACAGTGGCGTATTGCGCACGCGTTCCTTTCCGAAGCGTTCAACGAATCCATCAGTAATCTTGAATGCTCCGCCGTATTCAGCAATATCCTGGCCCATCAGTACCAGATCCGGATGGCGCTCCATGCTTTGCAACATGGCTTCCTGAATGGCATCGATCAGTCGTTTCTCCGGGTGTGGTTGGCCGTCTGGGCCATTGGTCTCGTTAGGTCGACCTAGTAGGTCGACGCTACCGGTGCCAATGGTGGAATCCGGGGATGTTGCGTATACATCACCCAATTCAACCTCCGCAACAGGTGTAGGTTCAGGTTCTTCAAACGCATGTCGAATATCTTCTTCAATACCCGCCTTGATCTCATGCCGGATATGATCGCGATTCTCCGCAGTAAGTATGCCCTCTTTCAAGAGCCATGCTTCGAAATTGTGAACAGGGGATCTTTCTTACCCCCACCTCGAACAATTCCTGCGGAACATACTTGGTGCCACTGGCCTCCTCATGCCCGCGCATCCGGAACGTGATGCATTCCACGAGGATGGGACGCGGATTCTCACGGACGCTATCCGCCAAGCGCGCAAGGTTATTGTATACCTCGAGGATGTTGTTGCCTGCGATCTGCACTGATTCAATACCGTAGCCTATCGCTTTATCGGTGAAGTGCTTCATGCGGAATTGCTCACTGCTAGGCGTGCTCAATCCGTACCCGTTGTTCTCAATGATGAACAGCACAGGTAGGTCCCAAACTGCAGCCACATTGAGGCTTTCGTGAAAATCACCTTCACTCGTAGCACCATCACCGGTGAAAACGAACGTGCATCGGTTCTCCTTCTTCAGTTTGTGCGCCAGTGCGATCCCATCAGCGATCCCCAATTGTGGCCCGAGGTGACTGATCATACCAACGATCTTATGCTCTTGATCACCGAAGTGGAAACTGCGCTCCCTTCCTTTTGAATAGCCTGTTGCTTTTCCTTGCCATTGGGCGAAGAGTTTTCTGAACGGCATTCCGCGTGTAGTGAACACGCCCAGATTCCGATGCATCGGCAAAATATATTCATCTTCATTCGCCGCAAGCGCCACACCAACGCTGATGGCTTCCTGGCCAATTCCACTGAACCATTTACTGATCTTGCCTTGCCGAAGCAGGCTCAACATTTTCTCCTCGATAACCCGTGGCTGTGCGAGCTGCACGTACATGTTAAGCAGTGTGGCGTCGTCATGCGTTCCGCGTTCAAAGCGGAGTTGACGGTCTTCGGTGGTCAGCGTGGTCATAAAGAGGAATTGAACTAACGTAGCCTTCGGAGGCTTCTAATGGGTGCCAAAGGTATTGCGGCCCGGTTACGGCATAACATGGTCGCTACCTTCAATATCGGTAAGGTTGTCAACAAGGCCTACTTTGGCGCTTCGATCGAGAAATGGAGGCTGAAAGCGGAATAACGGGACTTACAAAGTCGAGCGGGATGCGTGTGTTGCAGTACGCTTCGATCGCGTTGGCCATTGCCCTCACGGTTACTACGCTGGCCAGCCGCATCAGCTTGATCGACACGCACTTGCTGAACATCATGGGCGAAGAACAGAATGTGATCTATGGCATTATAAAATGGATGCAAGGCGGGCCGTTGTACACCGATCCGGCCATTCTCCCAATGGATATCATCCAATATGCACCAAGCTATTACCACTTGGTCGGCGGTATCGGAGAGCTGCTCGGCGTAGATCCTTCCGAGCCACAGAACATTTATGCATTAACCCGCACGGTAGGGCTTTTGCTCAATCTGCTTTTCGTAGTGATCGGCTACGGAATTGCACGCCAGTTAGGTGCAACTCGGTGGGTCGGAATTTTGTGGAGTGCGGTTCTATTCAGTTTCCTCCCCGTACAGATCTACAGCCGGACCGATGCCTTGAATCTGGTCTTTTTCGCATCAGCGATGCTCTTTTTCTTACGCTCCATAGCGCGCGGTGTTGAAGGAAAGAAGGAACTCTATCTGGCCACGATCTTCGGATGTTTGGCGATGCTGAGCAAACAGACCGGAGTGTTGCCTTTGATCATCATTGGATCCTGGTTACTGATCACCAAGCAATGGAAAACCCTATTCTACCAGATCATTGTTGGGGCGGTGGTCCTTGGGGTAGCTGTGGGCTCTATGTTCATCCACTATGGAACAGCCGTTGTGGTGGACAACCTCTTCACGTCGGTCAGGAATGGGATCGATCTGGTGTTGGTCCGTTCGCTCTTGAATGTGCGTTACGTGGCAATGTTCGTATTGCAGGGCATCGGCTTGATCCTTGCATTCCGCTGGTGGCGAGGAACCGAGGCTATGAGAAGGGGTTGGGCGTTGGCATTCACGATCAGCTTGGTCTTCGGGTATATCACGAGCCTGAAGTACGGTAGTTCCGTAGCTTACTACATGGAAGGGCTGGTGTTGGCCACTGCGGCTCTGGCAGCGATCATGAGCCATCGATCCGGTTACTGGCAATGGGCCGGGTTAGCATTGGCGATCCTCTTCATCCAACCGCGGCAAGTTGCGTGGGGCATAACGGTATTGCTTGGCAGGAATACGGTGCAGAACGAGCGGGCCGAATACGAAGAAGCGAAGGCCATGGCGAAAGAATTCGCGGAAGATCCAGCGCTGCGCGAAGGATATATCCTCTTCCCGTACCACGATCACATGGAGAATTTCATTGTCGGTCGAAGTGTGCTTACCCAAAAGGACATCTTTCAATTGCCTACCTCGATCGCGAACTATGATCTGAGCGCCTACCGTAACGCACTGAACGATGGCACGATCCGGTACATTCTGAAACGGGACCTTTCGATACCGCTTTGCGTTGTTGGTGATGACCATCCGCCGTTGCGGTTGATCGGTGTTAGGCATGGCTATCACATTTATGTGAACACCGCTTGGCAAGGTGCACCCTCAGTGAACTAGCTCTTCGCAACTCCGATAACGGAAGTTCCTTTCCATTTCCGTGGAAGCACAAGGAACTCGACGTAGAAGAACAGGCCAAGTACGTAATTGAAAAGTTCGGCAAGCCAATTCTTGGGCACATTGAAGCCAACCTCACGTTCACCTTTCGACTTCAGCAACAGCCGCGCTGCGGGGTACAGGCCATGAAAGACGTAGCTCACATACGAACTGCTTGTATTTCCGGTGCGCAGATGATCAGTCAGCATTTCAAGATCATAGCGCCGGAAGTGTTTATTGAACCGATCGAAATTGCTGAACAGTTCTTGTCGAGCAGGCACGGTTGCCAGAACACATTCCGCATTCGGCAGCTTCTTCCGTACCATGGCCAAAAAGGCAATGGGATCTTCAATGTGTTCGATCACATCCAGAAGCAAGATGCTCCGTATCTTCGCGCAGACCGCTGGGTCCATGTCCAGCACATCTGCTCCGGTCTTTACGAATGTTGCTACGCTTGGGAGCGCTTTCACTGGTGCCAATTCTATTCCGGTAATGTCGAAGCCATCATTGCGCAAGTACTCCACCACAACACCTTTTCCGCAACCGATCTCCAACATCGGACCTACAGCATTCACTTTGCGCAGGGTGCGCGCAATGACCTTATTCCGGCAACGGCTCCAATAATGCCGTTCCACACCGAGCGGGTAAAGCTTATCGAATTGTTCTTCGGAGAACGCGGTATCCTTTGGATCACTCACCGGTAGTGCGTTCAATGATGTAACGGGGGCGTTGCTTCACCTCTTGGTAGATCTTACCGATGTACTCACCTATGATGCCGAGACTCGTGATGATCATCGCAGAAAAGATGGTAATGATCAAGAGTGTTGAAGCCCACCCTTGTATGGCTTGCCCAGCGAACAAGCCCCATATAACCCATACTGCAACACCAATACCCATGAACATCATTGCGATACCGAGGTAGAAAACCAATTTGAGTGGTGTGGTCGTGAATGAAGTGATCCCTTGCCACGCCAAGCTCATCAACTTCCGGTAGCTGTATTTGGACTCACCGGCATGACGTTCTTTACGCACGTACTCCACTTCCGCAGAAGGATATCCGATCAAAGGGAATAGGCCGCGCAGATAAATATTTGCTTCATTGAACCGTTCCAGATCAGCGATCACTTTGGAATCCGCGGACCGGAAATCGGCATGGCCTTTAATGGCACGTTCATTCATTTTGCGGATCAGGCTGTAGTACAACTTTGCTGCGATCTGCTTTCCGAACGAATCCACTTGCCGATCCAAACGAACGCCATACACAACACGTTTTCCGGCGTGGTGCAACTTCACCATTTTGGAGATCACCGAAACATCATCCTGCAGGTCAGCATCCATGGAGATGAGGATATCGGCATGCGTGCGTTCCGTAAAGAGCCCGGCGATCACTGCATTCTGGTGACCGAAATTGGCACTCAACTTCAACCCTTTGATCCGTGCATTGTTCTTTGAAAGCACTTCGATCTCTTTCCACGTTGTATCCCGGCTACCATCGTCCACGCAACACACGTAGCTATCCGCGGTCGCGTATCCTTCCACTGCAAGGCTGGTCATCTCTTTGAGAAGAACCTCGGTAGTGTGCTGCAGAACGCCTGCTTCGTTGTAGCACGGAACAACCATGCACACCCGCAGCGCTTTGGCAGGAACAGTATGGAGGTCGGTAGGTCCGGGCATTACAACAGTTCACATCCTGAAATGAGGGCGAAAAATACACCGTTGCACCAGAACACTGTGATAAATGCCATCCTTCCTGGAATTCCGAGATGCGGAAAACGGAACTGTTAAGCTCTGGTAAACGAAATTGAACGCGATGTGATTCCCTGAACTATTCCGCAACTTCGCGGCATGTTGCGCGGCCCGCTTTCCATTCTGGTACTTCGTTTAGGAGCGGTAACGTTAGTGTATACCCTATTACGGCTGCAGTTCTGGGCACTCAACAGCATGGCGTTCCCGGATCCTTCCTTCTGGGCATTCGTAGGTGGCGTTCGATTCGACCTCAGTGCCATCGCTTGGTTACACTTGCCCTGGATCGTACTTTTCTTGATCAACCCTTATCCGAACAAACAATTCGGACGCATCCAATTCTGGGTGTTCATGGCGATCAATGCCATCACGTTGTTCTTCCAATGCGTTGATCTGGAATTCTACAAATTCAGTTTGAAACGCAGCACTGCTGACTTTCTCAACATGATGATCAGCGGCGGTGACACGATCAATCTAGTACCCGCGTTCCTCAGGGACTACTGGTACATCGCACTGATCTACGTTGCGTGCCTAGCGCTCTTGGGTTGGATCTACAAACGTGTAGGCCACATTGGTGAACCCGTGGAACGGAAAGCATTCCAACAGATAGGCTGGCGGATCCTTGCCGTTGTCCTTGTTGCGTTGGCATCACGCGGTGGGTTGCAATTGATGCCCTTACAAGTGCTCGATGGCGCGAAATACGGTGGAGCGAGTTATTTGCCGTTGGTCCTGAATACGCCCTTCACCATGATGACCAGTTTGGGCAAGCCAACGCTGGAAGAACGTGTTTACATGGACCAGGCGGAAGCCGACGCGCTATGGCCTGTGGTGCATCAATACAACGCCCTTCCGAATGTACCGTTCGATAGTGTTTCCAATGCACAGCGCCCGAATGTTGTCGTGATCATTCTCGAGAGTTTTTCTGCGGTATACAGTGGCAGACTTGGCGGAGGCGAAGGCTATATGCCATTCCTGGATTCGTTGATGGGGCAAAGTCTGAACATGACCAACGCCTATGCGAATGGACGCCGAAGTGTGGATGGGATACCGGCAGTGCTTGCCAGCATGCCAGAATGGATGGATGAAGCGTTTCTTACATCACCCTACGCAAGTTTACCGTTCACTTCCATTGCCAGTGTGTTGGGCAAAGAGGGTTATTCCACCAGCTTCTATCACGGGGGAAGGAATGGTACCATGGGCTTCGATGGATTCGTACGATCCGCGGGATTCGATCGGTATGTGGGACTGAATGAATACACCGGTCCAGCAACTGACCATGATGGGCATTGGGGCATTCGCGACCTTCCGTATTTGCAGTACTACGTAGCAGAACTCTCGAAGGAGAAAGAACCATTCATCAGCAGCGTTTTTACGTTAAGCTCGCATCATCCGTACGAACTTCTACCTGAAGATGCTGAGCGCTTCAAAGGTGGCACCTTGGCCATTCACCCTACCCTTCGTTACACGGACAATGCCGTGCGCCAGTTCTTTCTGAGTGCCGCAAAAATGCCGTGGTTCGCGAATACATTATTCGTCATTACCGCAGATCATACAGCGGACATCGAACGAACCGGCTCGCACAGTGATAAGGCCATTGATCACTGGGTACCGCTTTTTTATTACATGCCGAATAAGATCGCGCCAGCTGCACAACCTCGGATCACGCAACACATCGATATCTTACCTACCACTTTGGACCTGATCGGATGTTCGGACCGGTTCTTCAGCTTTGGTCATAGTGCATTGCGCAATGAGACAAGGCCTTACGCCATCATGGCAAGCAATGGCGTTTATAGCGTTGTGAGCGAACATGCTCAGGTAAAGTTCGATGGTGATCAGGTGATCGAAACGAGAACCTTGGACAGCTCTTCTACAGTGGATCCGATCCTGGCTGCGGAAATGGAATTGTATTTGAAGGCTGCGATCCAACAATACAATGGTCATTTGATCAAAAGCCAGCTTACAATAACACCGGAAGTGCCATGAAAAAGGCCCTATTGGTGATCAACCCACGTTCGGGGAAGGGCAAGGCGCCGATGATCGAAAAGGCGGCGATCGGTATTGCCCAAGAGCACGGCTACGAGCTGACCGTACGGTTGGTAACAGGACACGGCCATGGAACGCAGTTCGCGCAAGAGGCGGTCTCAAGCGGCATGGACATGGTCGTTAGCGCAGGTGGAGATGGAACCTTGAACTCCATTGCCGCAGGACTGATCGGTACCAAAGTGGCGCTGGGCATAATTCCGTTGGGAAGTGGAAATGGCTATGCACGTTCGTTGGAACTGCCATTAGAACCAACTGAAGCATTGCACCACGCATTTACAGGAACAGCCATGTTGATGGATGTCTGCTACCTCAACGACCACGCATTCCTAGGTGTTGCCGGTATCGGTTTCGATGCACGCGTAGCACACCGGTTCGATAAAAGCAAAGGCCGCGGTATGTGGGGTTACGCGAAGATCATCATCCAAGAAGTAATTGGTGCGAAGCCGATGCAAGTGACCGTACACGCCAATGGCGAACGGATCACTGAGCAAGTGTTGATGGCCGTGTTCTGCAACACGCGTGAATTCGGTAACGGTGCAGTAATAAGTCCTGGATCACGGCCTGACGATGGACTAGCAGAGATCCGATTGGTGCGCAAACCGCCCTTCTTTTCCATGCTGAAGGCCCTGTGGCAGATCTATACGCATAGGGCGGATGACAGTAAGTTCATCCGGAATCTGGTCACTACCGAAGCCACAGTGGTGCAGGACGGAACACTTGCCCATTTGGATGGCGAGCCATTGGACGTGGGCAATGACGTGCGCTTCCGGTTGGAGCCTGGAAGGCTGTGGGTGGTGGTCTAGTTGCGTATTTCAAGGACCAAATCGTGGGCTTGGTTTACGACTTGTGTGACGGATCTGGTAAATGTAAACCGACGTATTTTCTACAATAAATACAACACGATACGGGAACTTTTCCAGTTCAACATAACGAAAGCCATTCTTCTGAAGTTGAAATACAGGGTTCTTGGACAACTGCTCCAGACATGCGTTCAGGGAATCAGCGAAACGTCGACCAAGCCCCTTACTTTGTTGTTCATACCATAAAAATGCCTTTGCAGCTTCGGCCTGTGCCGGCATAGCATCTTCCATTGAAAGGTAGGTATCCAAACCAGCTTTACGTCGCCGATCGATCTCTTGAAGCTCTACTAATTCTTCTTCGGTGAATCCATCAGGTTCGGCAAGCTCACGGTCGAAGACTTGTTTCAAACGATGAAGTAAGCCAGCATCTTGGATAAGAGCGAGACGTTCAAGTAAGTTGAGTTTTAATTCGGAGGTGCTCATTGTGTGTTACTCTCAAACTCAAAGATAGGTGATGCGCAGAAAAAAAACAGAAACTGATGCTCACCACACTGCCGGTGTTTTACACACTTACCTTCACCCTAAAAACGCCCCATCAAACACAAGTCTAGTAACTGGCCCTTCATGGTGAACGATGCGAACTCACGCGATCGGAAACCGCTTAGGAGCCGCCGTCAACAAATTCTCATCAAGCAGCAGCTTCATACAACTTCGTGATCTTTTCCGCTGAGAATAAAGCGCCCACCAGCTCCAATAAACTGGTTGCTTGTTCCTTTGAAACCGACGGAAAGTCGGACAGGAATTCATCCACCGTGATCCCTTTCTCCAAATGACTTATCAGCGAACCCACTGGGACACGCGTGCCTCTGAAAACCGGACAACCTCCAAGTATAGCTTGGTCAACGGTAATCAATTCTTTCGGGTCATGTATCATGGCACTTCCAAAGATACAACAGATCACACTCCGGAGCATCTGCGATGGCAACCTCACCTTGCCTTGGATAACCCCGCTTCCCAACAATCACTACCCTACTGCTTCAACCCCTCCGCTCGCTGCTTCCGTTCCATCTGCATGGGGTTCGGTTCTTTCCACTGGCTCTCCTTGAACACATCGAACCGCGTTGGCACCATGCGCGGCGGCCAGCTGTTGTTGTTGAGGTCGCAATCGGCTGTTTCCAGGAACGGGTCCAGCACTACGGAAACGACTTCCTTTTTCTTCACGAATACCTTGGTCACTTCATCGCTGCTCTTCCAGATCTCGGCTGGAATGTGATCGATCTCCTTGGTGCCGTCCGCGAATTCCCATTCCAGGATCAACGGCATTACCAGACCACCGATATTCTTGAAACTGAGTTCATAGAGATGCAGGTCCGCATCGAGCAATGTGCGCTCTTTATCGCTCAACGAAGCCATCATCTTATCATACCTCGCTTTGTCGCGTGAAGTGGCTGTGAGTGGGTCGTAGTTGTTGTAGAAGTCGCGTGTTACGGAGTCACGCTCCAGCATCACTTGCGCGAGTGCTGTCCTATTGCGCTCTCTGGTAAGGTCCGGAGCTTCGGCGGCTTTGTCCTTGCGTTTCAAGCCCTCGGAGATCACAGGATCGACTGGGTCCATGCGTTTGTATTTCAGGTCGGTCAGTGCGAGATCCACATGATCCGTCGTGTAGAACCAACCGCGCCAGAACCAATCGAGGTCCACGCCGCTGGCATCTTCCATGGTGCGGAAAAAATCAGCTGGTGTGGGGTGCTTGAATTTCCATCGGTTAGCGTAGGTCTTGAATGCATGATCGAACAACTCTCGCCCCATAACGGTTTCGCGCAGAATGTTCAGCGCTGTGCACGGTTTGCCATACGCGTTGTTACCGAATTGCGTGATGCTTTCACTGTTGGTCATGATCGGTTCAATGCGGGCTTTCACCTTATCCGGTGCAGCGTTGACATCACCTTTCATATACCCCACGATGTTCCGCGGTTTCCCACGCCAGCTCGGATAATCCCTGTCCCACTCCTGCTCGGTGAGGTATTGCGTGAAGGTGTTCAACCCTTCATCCATCCATGTCCATTGGCGCTCATCGCTGTTGATGATCATGGGGAAGAAGTTGTGCCCTACTTCGTGAATGATCACACCGATCATGCCATACTTCGTGCGTTCGCTGTAGGTACCATCAGGCTCCGGGCGACCGCCGTTGAAACAGATCATCGGATACTCCATACCGATACGATCGGTGTGTACGCTGATCGCAACCGGGTAGATGTAATCACACGTGTATTTGCTGTAGGTCTTGATGGTGTGTGCCACCACTTTGGTGCTGTACTGCTCCCACAACGGGTTACCCTCTTTCGGGTAAAAGCTCATGCATAGAACGTTGGTCACTCCTTCCTTTGAGCCGGCGGTTCCAACTGGTTGGTTCTGTCCATCCCAGATGAACTTCCGACTACTTGCGAAGGCAACATCACGCACATTCTGCGCTTTGAACACCCACGTTTTCTTGCCGCTGGCCTTGGACTTTTCAGCCTTCAATGCTTCATCAGGCGTAACGATCATGACCGGCATATCCGCCGTGCGCGCCTTTGCCAATCGTGAACGTTGTTCGGCTGTTAGCACGGCACTTTCATTCTGTAACAAACCGGTAGCACCAACGATATGATCACTGGGCACGGTAATGCTCACGGAATAATCGCCGAAGTCGAGTGTGAACTCACCAGAACCTAGGTATTGTTTGTGCATCCAACCGGAGTAATCCATGTAAGCGCACATACGCGGGTAGAACTGCGCAACGGTGTAGAGGTAATTGTCCTCTTCTTCGAAATACTCGTAGCCGCTTCGGCCACCAACTTTCATACGGTCGTTGATCGGGAACCACCAATCGATCTTGAAACTGAACACTGCGCCTGGAGCCAATGCTTTGGGCAGGTCAATGCGCATCATGGTCTTGTTGATCGTGTGCGTCAACTTACTCCCGGAGGCATCCGTAACACTCGTGATCCGGAAACCACCCTCGAAGGGCTGCACCCAATTCTCCATTTCCTTCAGCGAAACGCTATCACCGATCGTTCCGGTCTTGATCAAGTTCGCATCGCTACCGGGCTCGAAAATATTCCCGTCCAACTGCAGCCACAGGTAATCCAGTTTATCCGGGCTTTGGTTGTGGTAGGTGATGGTTTCCGTACCGGTCAGTTTCTGCGTCGCGTCATCGATCTCCACCTTGATGTCGTAATCGGCCTTCATCTGCCAATAGGCATGGCCTGGTGCACCGCTGGCCGTGCGCTGTTCATTCGGCGTAGGCAACTCCTGATCCAACTGCCGGAACTTATCGCGGCCATAACGGGGCGAATCCTGGGCTGTTGCAGCGAATGCGACCAACGCTGCGGAAACGGTAATTAAATAACGGAACATGGCGGCGAAAATACGGAGAAGGATGTTCGTGCAAACGCCATCCGGACTTCTTGGAACCGATCTCGCGGATCAAGCCATTCATTCTATTTACTGAAAACAACAAAGGAACCTGCCGCCATTACCAAGTTGAACACGGATCATGCGATCAATTACGGTGCATGGTTTTCGACACGGTATTAGGAAAGACCTCTTGGAACAAGATACTGACCTGCACTATATTCAGGCCCTGCAAGGACAAAGTGCCAAAAAAACCACCATGATCGCTCTATTGAGCTTGTTGAAGCATACACGCATGTTCGCACCAAAGCCACTGGCAAGACGCTAAGTGAGCGACGTAACTTGTTTACATGGCCATTACTCAACCACCCACCGACCCGAACGCTGTTTGGCATAAAGAGATCGCTCTGGAACCTGCGGAACACCAGGGCCAGGAGGTCATCCTCCTCCGCTTTCCGTTCAATGCGGAGCTGATCGTCCAAGTGAAACAACTTTCGGGAGCCCGCTGGTCAAGCAGCCTTAAAGCGTGGCATGTGCCGGACAACCGGACCTACCGCGAGCGTTTTGGCCTACCTCAAAAAGCAACCGTAAAGGAAGCTCTTTTGCACCTTACACCAGAAAATGCCGCAGCCATGCAGCGCTTTCTGGACACCATTCGGCTAAAGGGCTACAGCCCGAATACTGAGCGAACCTACCGGAACGAATTCGCACAGCTTCTCCAAGCACTGGGTCCCACACCTGTTGATACCCTCACATCGGAACGCCTTCGCAGTTACATGCTGCATTGCACCCAGGTCCTCAAATTGAGCGAAGCAACCTTGCACAGCCGGCTCAATGCGATCAAGTTCTACGTGGAAAAGGTACTGCATCTGGAAAAATTCTTCGTTGATATCCCGCGGCCCAAGAAACCGCGTACATTGCCCAAGCACCTTAGTCAGCAGGACGTGAAACGCCTCCTTGAACAGACCACGAACCTGAAGCATAACACAATGCTTCGCCTTTGCTATGGCATGGGTCTGCGTGTAAGCGAACTCGTAGCGTTAAAGGTGCAGCATATCGATAGCGGAAACATGCAGGTACACATTTGCCGTGCTAAGGGCAAGAAGGACCGATATGTCACATTGCCTACCAGCATTCTGGAACAACTGCGCACCTACTTTAAGACCTATCGGCCGAAAGAATACTTGTTCGAGGGCCAATATGGCGGTGCCTATACCACCCGCAGCGCACAGGCCGTATTCAAACAGGCGATGCACAGGGCCGGTATCAACAAGAGCATCGGCATACATGGTCTGCGCCATTCCTACGCCACCCACCTTTTAGAGGCTGGCACCGACATCGGCTTCATTCAGAAACTGTTAGGTCATGAGGACATCAAGACCACCCTACTCTATGCCCAAGTAACCAACCGCCACCTCAAACAGATAAAAAGCCCCCTGGATAGCCTATGAGCCACACCTCATATCCGCGTGCCTTCTGGGCGGCTAGACGCAATGCGCATTTTGTGTTGCAGAATTGTAACCAGCTCATAAAGCGTATCTTACCAGACACATCGCCAGACCAAACATTCATCTATTCAATGACGCATTTTAGCAGCAACCCAAAAAGACCAACTTGTAATCACAAGCAAAAAATGAAAGGAAAAATCAAACAAATTAGGAATTATTGTCGGAAAGTATTTGCTCTTAAAACTTTTGGATAAAAACAAGCCTTTTTTTTTCCGCCCCCCACCCACTTTTTAAACACCCCCCCCTAACCACCCCCCCCCCCCTCCCTTTCTTTTTTACCCCTTTTCGGGTGATAAAGGGGACACTTTTATTAAAAACGAATTTTAAAAAATAACCTTTTTTTTTTTTTTTTTTATAAGGGAAAGTTTTGTTCAAAATTTTGGTTTTTGATTTTTTTTGGGGCTTTTTTTGTGGGCGGTTTGCCTAATTTTAGTTTGGCTTGGGGCCCCGAAAAAAAAAATTTACATTTTTACCTTAACCCCCGGCCAACTTTTCCTTTTTTTTTTGTTTTTTTTTAAACGCTTCAATGCAAAAATTACTTGTACACGGCCATCTTTTCTCACTTTTGAAACCAAGTATTCTAAGCTAACTGCTTTGATTACGACATCTTTTTATCCTTGCTCCTACATCCAGGTGCAATAAATTCCAGGGGGGTTGACAGCATCTATAAATGTATTTGGAGCTGGACTTATCTTTGGACTTATCACAATAAAGTTTGACAGTTTAATATGTTCAACATTCGCACATACAGTATGGAATTATTTTGGTGCAGTTTGGTTTGGACTTATTCCATTAGATAATTACCCATCTATGAAGTTAATTTCTGTTACTGGAAATTCACTTTTAATTGGTGACAAAAATGGGATGGAAACTGGCTTTATTGTGAGCAGTAACTATGTTAGCCTTTGTTATTTAGTTATGGACAAAAAAACGGCAGGTAACAAGGTATTGGCAAAACCAGGGCTGACGTAAGTAGTTTCAACACATGTACTGCTATCAGCATTTGTTCATAATCAAGGTGACGTTATCAGAGGCTTCCTGCAAACCCTTTACTGTTCTATTACAGACCGTGCTAACAATAAACAGACAGACAATGAAGTTAAGAACAATCTTATTTTTTAGCATACTGACCATATTGACATCGTGCAACGGACAGACAAAAAATAAAGCATCAAACGCTGACGATTTAAGCCAAAACATTGCACAAGGCGACACCGTAAATAAACTTGGCGACCATTTGTGGTATGTGTTTCAAGACAAAAAGAACAACTATTGGTTTGGGAGTAATGGCGAAGGTGTGTATCGTTTTGACGGCAAAACTATTGTCAATTTTACGACCAAAGACGGACTATGCAACGATAGTATAAGACAAATTCAAGAAGATAAATTTGGCAATATATTTTTCTCAACGCTTGGTGGTATCAACAAATTTGACGGAAAACAATTTACGACTTTGCAACCTATAAAAAGTAAAGACTGGAAATTAGAACCAAATGATTTGTGGTTTAACATATTGGGCAAAAGAAACGAAAACGGACCTTATCGCTTTGATGGAAAAAATCTGTTTCAATTAGAATTCCCAAAACATTACCTACACGATGAAATTTATGCAAAAGGCATCAATCCATTTTTTAGTCCTTATGAAGTCTATTGTATTTATAAAGACCGAAAAGGTGCAATGTGGTTTGGCACTTCAGTTTTTGGTGCTTGCCGTTTTGACGGACAATCCATCAAATGGATGTATGAAGAAGATTTAACAATAGGTTTAAACGGTGGAACATTTGGTATTCGTTCAATATTTGAAGACAAGGAAGGTGGTTTTTGGTTTTGCAACACTTGGCATCGGTATATTTTTGACTTTGACAAAACAACAAAAAGCGACAGACTTCAATATCAAAAGACCAACGGAATTGGAAACGCAAAAATATTTGGAGGTGACGAATACGTTTACTATTCATACATCATAGAGGACAATAACGGAAATATTTGGCTGACCACTTGGGACAAGGGAGTTTATAAATATGACGGCAAGAACATCACAAATTATTCAGTTAAAGACGGCACGAAAGACGTTAATTTAGTTTCAATGTATAAGGACAATCAAGGCGACTTATGGCTTGGGACACCTGACAACGGAACATTTAAGTTCAACGGAAAAACATTTGAAAAATTTAACCCATGACGACAGAAAGAAGAACAGTCGATAACACGGGAATGCTCATTTTTATTGGCAGTATTGTTTATGTTCACGATGATGTTTGTCCATCCCCAGAATTAGAAATTGACAGTTATTGATGGACAGCAAAGGTTAACAACTTTGACACTTGTTTATTTGGTACTTCATAGACTTGCAAAGGTTATCAAAAACGAAGGACTTGTAAATGAAATAAGCGAAACCTATTTGATAAATAAATTTTCACCAGAAGAAGAGAAACTAAAATTAAGACCAACTGACAATAATGATAGAGCTTTAAAATATTTATTGCGAAGTGATGAAAATGAAGAGTATTCAGACTTTTCAAAATTAATCGACAACTTCAATTATTTCAAAGGAAGATTACAGAGAAATTATCAGAAACAGTTCTCAAAGGACTTTCCAATTAATGTTTGTTGAAGTTTCGCGGTAGAGAAAAGACGACCCTCAAAAGAATTTTCGAAAGTTTTAGATTCAACAGGTTTGGAACTTGCCCAAGCCGATCTAAATTCGGAGTTATATTTTAATGGGTCTTA
>JADJAA010000007.1 GCA_016704485.1 Flavobacteriales bacterium
GCCCCCTTTGTTATCTCCTGTTTGCTCGTGTCCTGTAACAATGGTGTAGATGGGAAGATTGAGAATATGTCAGAACAAGTCGAGATTGTCAAAGACCCAGTCAGTACTGAAATCGTCCCACAGTCCTTAAAGTCTAAAATTCCTGAGCCATTTAGAATCGCTGAGTTTAACCGGTTGGACTTTACTTCTGGTGGCAGTCCAGCACAAATTAGAACAGAATTTTGCGATAGCTTGACTACGGGATTTTTTTGGAAACTACTACCTGATTGATAAAGATTTCTCCGATGCCAACGGAAGGCCTGTTGGCGGGATCATTACCGTTCATGTAGTTGGGAAAATGGGTAGTTGGAAGGCAGATGATACAACTCAGACAATTTGGAAGATTCATTTACTATCCGATGTCATCTCCGTATGGGACTCAATTCATGTTGGACTGACAAGGGAAGAAGTTGAACGCTTTGGAAAAGCCAATGATGGTCTCTGTTTCGACAAAGGTGACCTCGCTTATTCATGTGACTTCAATAGCTTTTCTGCCGATTTCATCTTTAAAGATGACTTCCTAACAGAGTTGACGGTGAGGAGAAATTGTGAATCAGAATGAAGGAACTACCGCCAACAGCACCTAAACGTTGGCATAATTTGAACAAATGGAAATTAACCACAGAATTCAGGACAAGTTTTTAGCGGACAAGTATTCGCTTTGGATTGACTTTCCTGACGGCTCAAGAAGAGAAACTGACCACAATGAAGTAGAACTTATTCTGAAAGACACACGATTTATAAGACATGAATTGACAAAATACAGCTACCTCTATGCAAGTCAACTTTCGTTCGGTGGACATTTAGACAAAAATTATTGGGAATATCTAAAACTACAAGGAGAAATCGGACAACACGACCGAGATGAGTTAGAAGAAGGTGTTTTAGTTGTAATCTATCTCCTATACTCAGAGATTTTTGAAGCTGAAGGATGGTGCTATCTGTACAAAAATCACCTATTTAAAAAATGATAAACTATGCCCAACAGCACCTAAACGCCAGCAGGCCCGCTCAGTTCTTCGATCGAAACAGAAGTGGTAAACTTGAATGATCGGAGCTTCGAGGCTGGTCCCGGAATACCTGTCGGCGTTTAGCTGCTAAACGTTAGCGGTAATTATGTCAACCAATAAAAATGAAAGACTGGAAACTCAAATTACGTTTCGGTAAGGAAAAGACACCGTACACTCATTTCACAGTTCTTGCTGACGGAATAGTTGGAGAACGTAGGGAGGGTTTTGACTGTAGACCTGGAAAAGCATGGATGTCAATGAAAACATGGTCGACATCAGCTGACGAATCTGAGGAAATGATAAGGGTTATAGGGGCACAAATTGGATTTACTGTAACTGGTAAAATACAAGTTTACAAGACAGAGCCCATTGAAGCTCCCTCTGACAATCCAAAAGGTTACGACATTAATTTTAGACCTTATGACGAAGCATAACTACCGCTAACATGCTCGTGCCGCAAACCGCCCTCGTCCCGTTGCCAACTCCCGTTGAGGGGTGTTACTTTTCGTACAGTAACAAGATCAGGAAAGGCGGTCTGCGGCAAGCGCAGGCCCGTTACCACACGCTACTTACAAGGCATCGTGAACCCCATGGACAACTTGGACACTCCCTGACGGCTTTACCGTCATAACATTCGCAAAACCACCCCCAATTGATCGATAGTGCGAAGATCTGAGGCCGCTCATACTTTCGGCGATAAACGAAGATCTTCGTCTACCCAACGTTATGGCACATTAAAAGAGAGTACATGAGATGGAACTTACATCTTACATGGATTGCTAGTGCATTTATTTTCATTAATCTTCTATTTGCGTTGCACGCCAGCACTATGACAGGCGGAACGTCATTGATTTATTATGCAATGGTTTTCCCCCTCTTTTGGGGACTGACGTTGATATTCGTGAGTTTCAAAGCGTATAAGCTAAGAGAAGTGTGGTTTAGTAAGGATTTTAGAATTTCGACTTTGATTCTTCTACTCTTTTGCACACCGTTACCTCTTTTTGCATTTACTGAACTTACCAAACCTGAAATGACTAGGTCAGGAACTGATTATTGGTCAAGGAATGGAGAGACTTTAAAGATTGAAACTTGGGTGTATGAACCAGGTAGAGTGGCTATTAATAAATATTGGATCCTTCCCAGTGAGAATTGGATTAATACAGATGAATCAGGTTTCCAAAGGATTCAACCTGGATTTATTTGGACAAAGCAGGTGATACTCTCAAGACGGAGAAATATAAAGATGATAAACTTATAGTGACACGGAATTACCAAGAATAACGTGCCATAACATGCGTTTGCCGCAAGCCGCCCTCGTCCCGGTGACAACTCCCGTTGAAGCATGATAACTTCGTCCAGGAACAAGATCACGAAAGGCGGCCTGCGGCAAGCGCAGGCCCGTTAGAACCTACCTGAAATTCATTCGGAGTCCGCCACGATGAAGATCAATAAGGTCCTGTCATTTACGCTCTCGGTCGCGTCGATCTACTTCGTGTTGGGCAACATGGTCGGTTACGGCATTTCCAAAGGCAGCGTTGAAGTGGATGGCATTCTCTACTACCTCTTCTTGCCATACACGCTCACTTGGGGCCTGGCCACCATGGTCGGATTTGACTGGTTTGCGCTAACCTTTATCGTCTTGGCCTTGTTGCTTTCCATGATGTTGTTCTTTCCCATAGGACTGTACTTGGTGGATAGGAACGAAGAGCAGTGAACAGAGCAAAACAGAGGGCCTCTTTTCTGGATGGAGCGGTCGATCTGTTCGAAACTACCTTCGTGCACCCATGACACAAGACAACAAAGCCATCGCCACAAATGGTTCGCGGCTTTCAACGCGCACGACCTTGATGCCTTGTTGGCGCTTTACAAGGATGATGCGGAGCACTACAGCCCGAAGCTGAAAGTGCACCAACCCAAGACCAACGGTTGGGTGCGCGGCAAGAAGGCCTTGCGTGGATGGTGGCAAGATGCTTTTGATCGCTTGCCGGAACTGCGGTATGAAGTGATGGGTATGAACACGGATGAGGAGCAGGTGTTCATGGAATACATCCGGCATGTGCCCGGCGAGGACGACCTGCGGGTTGGCGAGGTGTTGGAGATCCGGGACGGCATGATCGTGGGGTCGCGGGTTTATCACGGATAGCGGCCTGCGGGCTGGTTACCTTTGCGTTTGAATGGCGACCGACTATTACAAGACACTCGGGAAATGTAAGGGTGCGAATACAACAAGGAAACGCTAGTCCCAAAGACGAATAATAGCTCGGTCTTCTTGAGATAACTTCCAGAAGTACGTATTGGAGCATACGATAGGAAACTGTACTACCGAAACTGAATTACTGCTTCACTACCAATTTGTTGAGCATAGTTTGTCCGGTACTGCACTGTATTGTATACAAGCCAACGGGGACTGCATCGTCGAATTCGAAATGTAGCTGATGCTCACCCGCAGGGAGCGAGATGTTCTGGAGCAGTTGGCGCACTACCCGTCCCGTAGCATCTACCATGCGAATGTCCACCCTCTGTAGGTACGACAACGTGCACGTAATGGTCACGTGGTCCCGGATCGGATTTGGACTGATAAGAAGCCCCCCTACGGCTGAATGTGTTTCTTCGACCCCAACCTTGGTCTGCCCAGTGTGAAGGCGGATCACTGCCATACCTGTAGTATCAGCAGTAGCGTTGCCTGCCAACAAGACTTTTCCATCTGGTTGCAAAGCGATCGACCGACCGATGCAATATGACCCGACCACGGGTATGATAGCCAGACCATCATCAGAGAAACCAGTATCCAACGTACCGTTGCTCGTGAGCATGGCAACCATGAACACACCATCAAGAGCGCTGCCCAGGAGAATGCGATCATCGGAACGAAGGATCAGTGACAGGCCAAAACCGTTGATCACTGTTGCCACCGCTATTGAACCCGCCGTGCCGAATGATCCATCGATGGAGCCGTTACTACCAAATCGGGCAACGAGCATGTCCCTGACGGGCAAGAAAGGATCAACGCCCCTCACAAATCCTGCCACCACAATGCTTCCATCCTGTTGTAAGGCAACCGATGTGGCGAACTCATCCCCAAATCCAAGAACGAAATCGTAGGCGACGATGCCACCATTTCCGAAGCTCGGATCAAGCACGCCGTCTACGGTATATCGGGCGAGCAAATAGGCCGAACTGCCACTCGGACCTGTCGTATTTCCAACGCAAACAATACTACCATCGGGCTGGAGCACAATGGCATTGAAGCCAGCACCAGCGGGCTGTGCATCAATAGATATTCGTCCATTTGTCCCGAACGAAAGGTCTGGTGAGCCATCGGCCAAGTAGCGCGCCAAAATGCCATGGTTGTTGAAACCATTGAAAATTCTACCGGCTGTCAAAATGCGGCCATCGGGTTGGATCGCTACAGCATTGTACCTATCATATTGACCAGGACTGCTCTCCCGTCGTATACCGTTCGTGGCGAAACTGTCGTCAAGCGAGCCATCCGTGTCGTACCGGATCACAACTGCATGCTCTAGCGTTTCGGGGACCAAGGACAGCGAGTATCCCACGGCCATGATCCTGTCGTCGTCCTGTAAGGCAATGCCTTGAATACTCTTCTGCGTATCTGAAAATCCGGCCACCCGTGATGAACTCGACCGTCGGTCCCAAAGTTGGAGTCGCGTGAGCCATCCGGAAGGTGCCGGACCAATGAGAAGTCCCAGTGGTCACTATACGTGGAATGGCCACCAACTACGATCCTGCCATCAGGCTGTACGACGATCCCATATCCTTCCGAAAAGTTATTATCGTTCGGGAAAGCAGTGACCGCAAGGCCATCCACCCCAAAGGAGAGATCAAGGTCGCCCGGTTGTTGGGCCTTGACCACCGAACAGCATAAGCAGGTGCAAACCACGACAACGACCAGTTTTGCTATAGTCATCTATATTGGGGTTAGCTACAAATATAGGTCCCGATCAATTTTCGCCTTCGTATTTGTTCGGGTTCCGAATACGCCTCGTTCTTTAAAACTTCATAACATCATACGATGGAGCGCTGTGGCCGCAACATGGACAGAAAAGGCCACTCCTCCCCAGCCTTCAACGCGCACGACCTTGATGCCTTGTTGGCGCTTTACAAGGATGATGCGGAGCACTACAGCCCAAAGCTGAAAGTGCACCAACCCAAGACCAACGGTTGGGTGCGCGGTAAGAAGGCTTTGCGTGGGTGGTGGCAAGATGCATTCGACCGATTACCGGAACTGCAGTATGAAGTGATGGGTATGATCACGGATGAGGAGCAGGTGTTCATGGAATACATCCGGCATGTGCCCGGCGAGGACGACCTGCGTGTGGGCGAGGTGCTGGAGATCCGGGACGGGATGATCGTGGGTTCGCGGGTTTATCACGGATAGAGCGACTTTCCTTTTGATATTTGCATCGACCCATGGACAGAAAAGCACATGTGGAGTGGTGTGAGAACTGCACACGCAGAAAGCCGGATCTGGAAGTCGGTTTGATCTGCGGTGCGACTGGCCGCATCGCCGACTTCGAAAAGACCTGTCCCATTTTCGATATGGATACGGTGGCACATCAAGAGAACTTCAGGCAGTTCTTCAAGCGCAACAGGACCGTATTCTCAAGTAATGCCGCTGGAGAAGTATCCAGCACTTCGAAAACCAGGGCGAGATCCGACACAGTCGCGAACCTCCCAGAAATTATGCTGATCAAGAACAGTCGATATGGTGGGAGAATGGGTCTGTTCGTATTTCTCAGCATCCTCGGCTTGGTCGTGATCCCATTCCTAAAACCAAGTATTCTGGAGAGTACTAGAGGTCTGATCATGCTCTCGATACTACCAGCAATTCTCATGCTATTCCTAGCACGATCGATCTTTGATCGAAGCGCGAAGATCACGCTATCCTCTTTCGGGATACAGCTCCATTCGGGGCTTTATTATCCAGCACAGGGCATTGCTTCCTTGATCGAGGCGAATGGTAATGAGTCTAGTGCATCGAAGAAGTTCGCAATAGAAATGAGCCTGATATCGCATATAAAACAAAGTTCGCAGCCTCCATCTCCATGGAATAACGCTGCAACCTTGCTATCAGAAGAAGGAGATCAGTTCCCGGTTGTTTCCTTGATCGTGAAGTCGTTCAATTCAGGTGTAAGCGTGATATCGATCGATCAGCTGGAATACTCGCCGAAGCGGATCGCGCATTTGATCGAGTTGTACAAAGAGAAAGGAACCTCGCAAGAGTGAGCGGTATTGCCCATGTACCTTTGCGTTTGAATGGCGACCGACTATTACAAGACACTTGGTGTTGAACGCAACGCCACCACGGAACAGATCAAGGCCGCGTTCAGGAAGCTGGCGCGCAAGCACCATCCGGACCTGAACCCGAACGACGAGAAAGCAAAGCAGTCCTTCCAAGCGATCAATGAAGCGAACGAGGTGCTGAGCGATCCGGAAAGTCGTAAGAAGTACGACAAATACGGGGAGCAATGGAAGCACGCAGACCAGTTCGAGGCCGCTGAAAAGCAACGTGGTTCGCAACAAGCGCAAGGTGGCTTTGGTGGTGGTGATCCCTATGGCGGTGGCGGCTACGGTGGTGCCAGCGAGGCGGACTTCGCGGACATGTTCGGTGGTATGTTCGGTGGGCGCGGCGGCAGGCAAGTGAAATTCCGTGGCCCGGACTACCAAGCGGAATCGCGCTTGGACCTGCGGGGCGCGTACAAAACGCACAAGCAGACCTTGAATGTGAACGGTAAACAGATCCGCATTACGGTGCCAGCCGGTGTGGAAGATGGCCAAACGATCAAGATCGGTGGGCATGGTGGTCCGGGCGCGAATGGTGGACCACACGGCGATCTGTACATCACCTTCCGGATCGAACCGGACCCCAAGTTCCAACGCGTGGGCAAGGACTTGTACATCACTGAGACGGTCGATCTTACCACTGCCCTGTTGGGAGGCACATTGACCTTGGACACCTTGGATGGTGCAGTGAAATTGAACGTGGCACCGGAAACGCAGAACAATACGAAAGTGAAATTGAAAGGCAAGGGTTTCCCCGTGTACAAGAAGGAAGGTGAATTCGGGGACCTCTACGTAACCTATACCGTTGAACTCCCTAAGAACCTGACGGAACGTGAGAAGGAGCTGATCAAGGAACTGGCCGAACTAAGGAACAACCCGTGAGCCATGGAGAACGAAGAACTCATCGCAATGGAGGTGTACTGCGACCATGAGGGCGTGGAGGTCTCCTTCGTGGAAGCGTTGCACGATCGTGGTCTGATCCGGATAACCACGGTGAAGGAGCAACGGTTCATTGACCCGGAGCATCTGTCGCGGGTAGAGAAACTGGCCCGGATGCACTATGACCTGGACATCAACTTGGAAGGGATCGAAGCGATCAGCCATTTGTTGGAACGCATGGAAGCCTTGCAACAGGACATGCGCAGTTTGAGCGAGCGGCTGCGGTTGTACGAGTAGTGCTGCAAGACCGTGCATCCACATTCGGTCCTTCGTATTCCGCGTTCCGTCGATCCAGAACCGTTATTTCTATTTTTGGGACAAACAAACAACCCATGGAAACACGATACACCCGCCTTCTCCTACCAGTGGCCCTTTCATTTTCTATGGGCGTTCAAGCCCAGCAAGTGCAGAAATGCTGTGGCACATCGAACAGTACCTTCCTACTGGGCAACATGACGTATGCACCGCATACGCAGAGCCTCTATTCTCCTGCGGATCTGGAGAACGAGGAGGACGGTTTGATCACCGACCTCTACTTCCGGTATGGAAATACAGGACAAGCGCTCGGCAACACCTTGGGTGGTCTTTTGATCCGCTTGGGACAAACCAATGCAACCTCATACGCGAGCGCTACATTCCTGACCGATCTGGATACAGCGCTGTACACAACGGAATTCACCATTCCTCCGGGGCAATCGGGTGAGTGGTTCAGTATTCCATTGCAGGTTCCATTCCAGTACAATGCCAACCAGACCTTGGTCATGGATATTTGGTTCACCAGTTCCACTACGTTGAATTTTGGGACCTTTTCGACCGCGAACAATGATCAGAAACTGTATGCACTGACCTTGGACGCCACGACCGGTTCGTTGTCCTCCTCCGGCTGGCAGGACATGGGATTCGATCTGGACCCGATCGCCGGGATCAGCGAACAAAAGGTTGATGGTCTACAGCTGGTACCACTTCCAGGAGACCAACAACTGCGCGTGCTCCGAAATACGGATGACCTTGGAAAAGCGGACCTCTTCCTTCTGGATGCAAGTGGAAGGCAACTAACCAACCACACATTCACACAAGGCACGCGTAGCATAACGCTCAACCTTGGGGAAATGGCAACAGGATCTACATCGTCCAACTGGTCAACAGCAACGGTACTGTGTACACAAGTCGGTTCCACAAAGCGAACTGAGCCTTGCGATCGCCTCGTTCCGATCCATGAAAGCCACGCTCGTCATTATCGACATCAAGGTTGAAGACTGCAGAGGACGCGGTTTCACGTACGTGGACCGGGAGGGTAACCGGTGGGGCATTGGCTCGTAAGACCTTTGGAAGAACACCACACAAGGAACATGAGCAGGGGCTTCGTGAAGGAGGACGACCAAGAGGAAGCACCCTTCATTCCGCCTCGCGCCGCATTGTCCGATGGTGTAACGAATTACGTTACACCAAGAGGCTTGCAGTTACTGCGTGATGAGCGTGAAGCGTTGGAACAAGAACGCTCTGTGATCATCGGCAATGATGATGAGCGTCGCAGGCAGCAAGCAGTGATCAACGGTAAACTGGAGCTGCTGAATGAACGCATCGTGACCGCGCGTGTGGTAGAGCCCGCGAACGATGGACAACAGGAAGTTCGGTTCGGTAGCACGGTAGCTTTTGAACACCAAATTGGGCCACAGAAGGGCAAGCGCTTCACGTTCACGTTGGTCGGTGTGGATGAAGCATCGGTAAAAGAAGGGCGCGTCGCCTTCACTGCACCGATCGCTCGGGCGTTGATGGGAAAACGGATCGGAGAGATCGCCATGTTCCCATTGGGTGAATTGCGCAAGAGCTGAAGATCATTGAGGTCAACTGAAGAGCGAACGAAATGGAACAGATCACCATTCAACTACGGGGCGAGTACATTGAATTGAACCAATTGCTGAAACTGGCCGGGGCCTGCAACAGCGGCGGTGAAGGGAAAGATGTTGGTGGCCGAGGGATCGTGAAGGTCAACGGCGCCGTGGAGCTGCGCAAGACCTATAAAGTGCGAGCAGGAGAAACCGTGACCCTGGAAGATCTGGAGATCAAGGTAGTGGCACCTGATCAGTGATCCCGACGTTGCGCGTTGCTGCCACGAACAGGTTCCGCCGGTAATTGCCATCGATCAACAACACAGCGAGCACCAGGACTGCTATTGCGATAAAGCCCGCCACCCCTGCGGGCGAAGCCACCAATACGGATCCGCCCCAGGCGACAAGGCCATTGCACCGGCGCTTCCGTTGATCAGTCCATGGAGAACGGCTGCACCCCATACACTGTTGGTCCGTGTTCGGCACCAATCGAATAGGAAGGCCAGGAGCACACAGAATACGACCATCAACCCGATCCCAGCGATCGGATGGCCGGGGTAATTATGGCCCATGGCAATAAGCGGTGCGTGCCATAAACCCCAAAAGAAGCCGGTGAGCAGGATACGTTCCATAGCTGGCCATTGTGCGGTTGCATTGTACAGGTAGCCACGCCAACCGAGTTCCTCACCCAACATGAAAGGCAAATTCACTGTGAATGCCGCGAACAAAGCACTCAACAACGTAACCGCGAGGATGGCACCACCGGGCAACTTCGCCAGCGCAATGGAAACGCTGCTCCCTTCACCAACCACACCCTTCGCCGCCATCAGTTCAGCTACGGATGTCGCGAAACGGTCACCGGTCACCGCGACATGTCCGAATGATCCAATACCGAATTGGTTTCCGAATACATGCACAACCAACATGGTAAGCGGAACGATGCACAACCCGACCGCGCACGTCCACACCAGATATTTCCAACGCATCAAGTTCAAGTGCAGTCCGAGTTCTTGCCATGGCCGCCCCTCGATCTTTCGATGCTGCACAACCGCAGCCAACGCGGGGCCGAGCATGCATAGTGCTGCCATCCCAACATAGGAAGTCCACTTGCTGCGTTGATGCCGAACAAGGCTCCGATCCCGGCAACACCTCACGTGAGGCCGAATACGATCAAAAGGAATGAAGCGATCCTCGTTCTTGTCTTGCATGCCCCGGAACTTATGAATTCGCCGTTCTGGTTGAAAAACTTCATAACGTGAGTTCTGATGAATGGACCGGAGCTGATCTGCGCTACCGTGCTTTGCACTATGCTCACGCTCAATTTTTCACCCTTCCCAAAGATCGTAACAGAACGATTGATACTCCGCGAGATCGACATGGGCGATGTTGATGCCCTGTTCGACATACGATCGGACGAACGCGTTATGCGCTATATCGGAAGGTCGAAAGCAAAGGAGAAGAGCGATAGCATTGAATTGATCGAAAGGATTATCAGAGACCTGAAAGAGAACACTTCGATCTCTTGGGCCACGTTGAAGGACGCATCCCAAGTCGACGTAAGGCACAATCCTCACTATGATCAAACTGAAACACCATCCCGGCGAAGTGGGTTACGCCTTGCATCCCGACCATTCGTGTAAGGGTCTCGTTGAGCGAAGTTAATTGAATGCGGTGACCGACATCGGGTTCCAGCAATTCGGTTTCCATAGCATTGAAGGGCATCGGAACCGCGCAACCATTCTTCGAACCGGTTGTTACAACGATGCGGTTTCATCCGAGAAGGGTTGTTCAAGGAGAATTATCTCTGGAATTGTAATTCTTGGATAATGGGTTCCATTCCAAGTTGGTTGAAAAACAACGATCCCGGCCGAGGCCGGGACCATTTTCATCGTTCGGAGCGGAACAAGGGCAATACTTAGGGGTAGTTCGAAGAACCCTTAGTTCTTCATCTCACCTCCATCCGACTTCATATCTCGACCCCCGGTTTATCGCCATGTTATTCAGTGCCACCGTGCCGTACTTCGTATACTGGTCCGGAGTTAGAAATGGCCTTCAACTCGGTTTCATAAGCTTACCCATTGAAGCCAAGCACATAGCGTCATCTTTTGGCCGCCATTTTGTCCTTTTTACAGGCAGTCTGAACGTCCTTCACTTTCGCGACCTGCTCTGCAGTAAGTCCCAAGGCTGTCCAAGTGTCATCGCCAGCCATCAAGCATTCGTGCTTTTGGTCATGCGCTGGTTTATCACTTTTCGCTTTCAGGTCTTGGGCCTGCGCGGGCGTCACCACAAAGCGAGGCATAAAGGTCAGCGATTCATCTTCATTGCTTTAGGTTTTATGGTTATGCAGTTGGTCTTTGCAGATCGAAGGCCGATTTTCTTATACGCATCTATATGCAAAAATGGGCCTTGTCCATTTCGACAAAAACTAGATACCGAATGACGGATATTTCTGTGGATTAACGCCCCGATCATGGGCATACTGCGCTGATGGATCTTCCCACATGCTCCAAACCTGCGTGATACGGGCTTCCGCATCGCTGATCCCAATAAGGTGCATATATCTGCCGATCATTGGTTCAGCAATGATATCTTTC